>JALEUF010000024.1 GCA_022781015.1 Caryophanales bacterium | reverse complement strand
CCTTCTCAGGCTTATTATACGGATGGCATTGGTAAAACAAGGAAGTATCATGAGACATTCTTCAAGGATGCTTATATAGATGAAAAGGATGCTGAATCCTGGAAAGATTATAAAGGGTATTGATGAATATTAAGTAGGGGCGACCCTACTTTTTTATATTGAAAACGATTTCTGATTGAATATATAGAAACTATATATAAAATAGTTTCCTTGGAGGGAAAAAGTATGAATTTTGTATTTATTTCGCCAAATTTCCCAGTTAGATATTTCAAGTGGGTTGAATCTTTAAAGAATAGGGGAGTTAATGTATTAGGTATTGGAGATTCTCCTTATGGAGATTGCCATCCAAGGTTATTATCTTCCTTAAAAGAATATTATTTTGTAAAAGACCTCTCTAATTTTGAAGACATGGTCAGGGCTATATCATACTTCCAGACTAAATATGGCCATATCGATTATATTGAATCCGATAATGAGTGGTGGCTATCTTTGGATGCTAGATTAAGAGAACACTTCCATGTTGATACAGGCTTCTATCCTAGTGATATGCTAAAGATAAAAGCCAAATCCGAGATGAAGCAATATTTCAATATGGGTGGGGCCAAAACAATGAGATATATCCTAGTAGATGGGATAAATGATCTAGATAAGGCCTTAGCATTTGCAAAAGAAGTGGATTATCCTGTATTTGTTAAGCCAAATATCGGGGTAGGTGCATCGGATTCATTCAAATTGAACAACGAAGAAGAAATAAGGAAATTCCTTTCTTCCAAATTAGAAGAGACATATATCATGGAAGAATATGTCGATGGATTCATCGTTAGCTTTGATGGAATATGTGATTCTAATTCAAATGTCGTATTCGCGACTACCGATCACTTTATGACTCCTATTGCAGAAGTCGTAAATGAGAATGAAGACTATTATTACTATAACAATCCATTCTCCTTGCCTTTCTTTGATATCGACAAAGAAAAATTCCTTGAAGTTGGCAAAGGTGTAGTAAAAGCCTTTGGAATAAAGAAAAGAGTATTCCATATTGAATTCTTTGTATTGAATAAAGATAAGGAAGGATTAGCCAAAAAGGGTGAATTTGTTGCTCTAGAATGCAACATGAGGCCAGCTGGAGGATATACTCCTGATTTAATTGACTACGCGAATTCAGTTTCTTTATATGATATCTATGCCGATGTAATTTGCTATGATGAAAACAAAGAAGACATGAACAAAACCAAATATTATGCCTTTGCTAGTGCTAGACGTGATGGCGCTAATTATGTTCATAGCGAGTCCGAAATATTATCTACCTATAAAAACCAATTATGCATGCATGGCAGATATCCTGCTAATCTAGCTAGGGCAATGGGTGATTTGTTCTATTATGCTAAATTCACTTCCTTTGAAGAAGGAAAGAAATTCGATACATTTGTCAGGCAACGTAATAAGTAGAGATTGATCCTTCCATTTCACCTTTGGAAGGATTTTTTATATCCCCATTTTCTTTTATCAATATAGAATAATCAGTAACGTTAATGTTAAATCTATTCTGTAATTCTTTTTCACTTAGGTTTGCCACATCAAATAGATAAGTGTCCTTATTTGATTTATTTGCCTTTTCCAAAATGGAAGAATAATAAATGGATGGTATTTCGTTTTTATATAGAAGATATAATCCATCATTAGAAAAATCTAGATTGATTGAAGAAGTATAGATATTAGTTAAATTGATATATGTCCCGATTGTTTTGGTTAATTTCTCTTCATCAAAATAAGTTCCGGTTAAATCGATTTTACTTCCTTTATCCTTATTTAATAAATATAAAGCAGGAGTAGCTAATCTAGAAAATAATTCTTCTCCATAATCTAGATTGCTTTTAAGTTGGTCAATTCCATTTCTAATGCCTATATCGACAAAGGCGTTGATTCTAATTTGGAATCTATTGACCATTTCCATGAAAGTAGGTTCAAGATCTTTGCAGTGATCGCAGCTACTTTGATGCAAGAATAGCAACACGTCCTCATTGTTTTTTAATCTAGAAGCAATTTGGTTTCCATCTTCATAGACTAATCCAGTCTCATAACTAGTCCCATTTATATCTAGATTCCTATTGATATTTGCCTTATTGACATCATTAATAGAAAAGGAATACGAATAATTTGGGTTAGAGCAAGAACCCAATAGAGACAATAATGGAAGGATATATAAATAGTTTTTGATTTTCATAAGGTGCGATACTATATTAAACTAGATACGAAAATTGTGTTATGAAAAAGTCAAAAGAAGGGAAGAAAAGTTTATATTGGCTATCTTTTTCTTTGTTTTGTTTTACTTCGACTTTGATTCTTATTGAATCTTGCCTCCCTTCTTATGTTTCTTCGCTTCAAAGTGATTCTATTGGAGATATAGTCGTTGGATTAATTAATTCCTGGACTACCCCAAAAGAGAAGACACCTGTATATGCTTCTAATATTTCTTTTTCTTATCCTCAAGATAAAAATCTTTTACAAGAAAAGGAAGCAATTATAGGTACGACTAAATTAATTAATTACAAACTAGATTTCCCTGAAATAGATAAAAAAAGACAAGAGAAACATTATGATGATTTAAATTGCTTTGTCTCTAAAGGGGATAAAAATGGATTACAGATGATATTTAGTCCAAATTCATCAACTGGGTCGCTTAGAATTATCCCTTTAAAAGAAGATAATTACGAGATTACTTTTAAATCCAATAATTTCTCTAAATCCATTTCTTTTAATTCAATTGGAAACAAGACAATAACTAACGACATGGTATCTTATTTTGGGGAAGAAGTAATTGAAATTAATGATGGGTTGCCTAGCCAAATCAAATATAGTTATTCTTTATTAAATAGCTCAAAGAAAGAATATGATTATTCATATTTAATGAGATTCTTTAAGGAATCAAATAATTATTTCTCTTCTTCTAATGAATCTATATTCAAGATTGATTGCAATTATATTGTTCCTATTTCAGTTGGCGAAGCTT
>JALEUF010000180.1 GCA_022781015.1 Caryophanales bacterium | reverse complement strand
CATCTAATGTCCAGCTAGGTATTTCTGATGCTTATGAATTCTTCTCTATGATTACAAAGAAAGAGAAGTGGAACTTATTGCCAAATGATTCTAGCGAGACTAATTCCAAACGCTTCCTTTATTATGTCTTCGATAACGCGTTTATATCTTCATTTAAAGAAAGTTTATCTAAAGGTTTTATAAATATATTCTCTAAAAACAATAAAACCGAAGATGCCTTAAAAGGGTTATCTAGAAAAGCCTCGACCCAGATCGAAGAATCCGGATGTAACCCTCTTTATCTAACATTAGGTGTCCTTAATTGGTTCGATAATGAATCTAGCTCTAAAAATGGTAAATATGGGATTTGCTCTCCTTTGTTATTAATCCCAGCCTCCATGCCAAAAAGAAGGGTAGGACCATATTATCAAATCGAATTAGATTTGGATGGAATCCAATTCAACACGACCTTGCTTGAATATTTTAAGCAGAACTTCGATATGGATTTTTCTGAATTCGATAATTATTTCGATAATCCTAATATCGATCTAAGGAAAGTATTTAATACCTTTAGGAGAAAGATATCTTCATATAAGAGCTGGACTATTGAAGAAGAAGTCGCTTCCTTGTCTTTATTCTCTTTCTCCCATTTTGTCATGTGGAATGACATTAAGAAATATAAGGATATCTTTATTAAAAATGATGTAGTCTCTTCCTTTGTTAAGGGGGAGAAGTGCTGGGAGAATAAGACCAAGGAATTAGATATATCTAAACTAGATGAACAGATAAAACCAGGTGAACTAGCCTTGCCTCTTCCTTATGATTCAAGCCAATTATATGCGATTAAGTGTTCTGATTTAGGGGAATCTTTTGTTCTTGATGGGCCACCTGGAACAGGGAAAAGTCAAACTATCGCGAATATAATAATCAATGCTTTATATAAACATAAGAAAGTTCTTTTCGTCGCTGAAAAAGAAGTGGCCTTACAAGTAGTTAAGAAAAGGCTAGATGAATTAAATCTAGGCCAATTCTGTTTACAGATACATTCAGCAAAAGCTAATAAAAAAGAAGTATTGAACCAACTAGGCTCTTCTTTACAGGTTGGCAAGACTTTATCTAATGAAAATAAAGAAGAAATTGCTTCTAATTTACTTTCAATTAGAAACGAATTGAATGATTTATTATCTAGGCTTCATGATAAGAAAGGATATTTTGTATCTCCGTATGAGGCTATATTAAATTATTTAGCCTACGAGAAATATAAAACCATTGGGAATGTAGATGTATCTTATTCTAAATCAATGGATGAAGCTAAATATAATAAATGCCTAGATGTCATATCTAAAATAAAGCTATATGGGATTCCTCTAGGTGGATATTATTCAAATTGCTTTAGCTTCTTTACATCTAGGGAATATTCTTTAGATTCTAGGGATAAACTAGAAAAAGAAATCGATAACATCCTTCCTTTATTAATCTCTTTAGAAGATTCTTATCTAGAACTAGTAAATAAAAACGGATTAGACATCAAGTTATCTAGATCTAATTCTTTTGCTTTGGAATCCTTATTTAACTTAATAAAGGAAAATAAAGATAACATCGATTATTCTAAAATAACCAATAAGACATATTATTCATCTAAAGAAGACATCAAGAATTATTTTGAATGTCTATTAGATTATAAAAATGATGAAGATATCTTATTCAATAGATATTCTTCTTCTAGTTTATCTATTGATGAATCTTCTTTATTAGGAATGTTATCTTCTTTACCGTCTTTATCTTTCTTTGCTAGAAATAAAAGAAGAAAACAAATAAAGAAGGCTATACGTCCATTTATTAAAGATAAGAAAGATTGTAGAAACGATGAATCTATATCTAATTTCCTTAATTTAATAAAGATAGTTAAACAAAAGAAAGAAAAGATGGCATCATTTAATGGTTATTCTTCTTTTATCTATTCTTATTTAATTAATAAAAACAAAGTGGAAGTAGAAGCTGAATATAAGAAAGTAAAGAATACCTTAGATATGCTAGATTTGCTTAATAACATGCAGTCTAGTTCCAAATTGGATATTAAGCCAATTGAAAGTTATTTTGTCTCTGTTTCATCTAATCCTGAATATCTATTCGAGAATAAAGTTACTTCTTTCTTAGATAATCTAGCTAGGTTAAAGAAAGAGAATGAAAGATTAAAGACTACATTGGGTTTTGATGTATTTAATCTAAATGATAACGACATATATTATGAAACATCCATAAGCCTATTAAATAAGGCAAAGGAAGATATCCAGCACCTGGGTGAATGGATTAAGTTACTTAATTACATTGATGAAGCTTCTTCTATTTTGCCTAACCCGGTTATATCTTCTTATCTAAATGGTAAATTAGATGAATTAGAACTAGAACCTGCCTTCAAATGTGTCCTTTTCTATTCGATTATGGTTTCTTCTTTATTCGAAGAGGATTTACTAAATCTAAATTCGCTTGAAGTAGAAGATAAGATTAATAAATATAAAAAGGCGATTGATGAATATAGATTACTTTCAGTCAAGGAAACCGCATTTGAAATAACAAAGGAATTCCCTCTAGATAATGTCCATTATGTGACTAGTTCATCTAATTACCAATTTAGAAAGGTTTTGGCAACTTCAGGTAGGGGTAAATCGCTTAGGAACATATTTGATACATATGGGGAATTAATATTTAAATATACCCCATGCTTCCTAATGTCCCCAATGTCAGTCGCCCAATATATAGATCCAAGCAAGCATCATTTTGATTTAGTTATATTTGACGAGGCTAGCCAAATACCAACTTCAGAAGCGATTGGAGCGATTGCTAGAGGCGATTCCACGATTATTGCAGGGGATAAGCAACAGATGCCTCCGACTAATTTCTTTAACGCGACTATATCTTCGTCGATTTCAAATGAAGATAATATCAATTATGATGACCTTGAATCATTACTAGATGATGCGATCGCATTAGATTTGCCTAGACATAGACTTACTTATCATTATAGGTCACATCATGAATCATTAATCGCTTTCTCTAATAATAAATTCTATGATAATTCCTTAGCAACTTTCCCATCCCCATATAACCAAGTATCCGCGGTCAAATTTAGATATGTCGGTGGTGATTATCTAATGGGCAGGGGCATTAATAAAGAAGAAGCCAAGGCTATTGTCAAGGAAGTAATATCTAGATGTAAGGATAAAGAATTATCCAAACGTTCTATAGGTATAGTTACATTCAATAAGAAGCAGATGGATCTTATTAATGATCTTCTTGATGAAGCCTTCTCTAAGGATAATTCACTTAATAAATATCCAGGTGGAGAAGAAATATTTGTCAAGAATCTAGAGAATGTACAAGGGGATGAAAGAGATTGCATATTGTTCTCTATTTGTTTTGGACCGAATAAAAAGAACAAGACCATGTCCATTAATTTTGGTCCATTAAGCAGGGAAAAGGGCGAAAGAAGACTTAATGTAGCTGTATCTAGGGCAAAAGAGGAGATGATTGTATTCTCTTCTTGTAGAAGTAGCGACATTAGAAGTGGGGTATCTAAAAACGAGGGGGCTGAATATCTAAAGCAATTCCTTTTATATGCCGAGAATGGTCCAACTAGCCTTACTAATGATTTTAGATGGGCAAAGAAACCTATCAAATTCAATTTTGCCTCTTCATTAGCAGCACATCTAACTAGGCTTGGCTATAAGGTTGATTTAGATATCGGGACTAGCTCATTTAAAGTTGATATAGCAATTAAGGATCCATTAGATAATTCTAAATATGCATTAGGTATATTGACCGATGATGATACCTATGTTTCTTCTCCTACCTGTAATGATAGGAATGTAGTGGGGCCTAATATGCTAGATGCATTGCACTGGAAGACTATAAGAGTGTTCTCTAGCGAATATATAGATCATCCAGATGTAGTTATCGATAATATTATCAAGACATTAAGTTCCCCAAGTTCTAAATCCGATAAGAAAGAGAAGCAAGAGATTGTATTTGATAAGGCGACTTTATCTAATCCTTATCCACATAAGGTTAATTATCCAGAGCTAGATTATCCTCTTGTTGGGGATAAGCCTTCTTTAAAGACTGTGTTGCCTTCGATATTGTCTTTAGAATCTCCTATTTCAGATGAATTATTAAAAAGAAGGATAAGGGCCATATATGGGGTTGGTAGGATTACTAACAAGAAATACCAAATCATATTGAATGAACTTAGGTCCATTGGGGCGACTGATATAGTATTTAATTCCTATACATATTGGTATTCTTCCTCTTTACTCCCATCATCTATTACCTCTTATAGGGTTAACGGGGATAGATCGATGGTAGATATCCCTTATGAAGAGATTAAGCTATGTGTTGAAGATATAGTGGCTTTGCAAGGGGACATAACTATCGACGATTTATGCAAGGAAGTCTTGCATCTATTTGGTTATGAAGCCTTGACCGAAAGAAGTGCTAGGCACATATATGAATCCATTAAGAAAATGGGTTTAAAGATTAATTAATTCATATATTACATATAAAGGATTTCCCTGATGTATATTCAGGGATTTTCTTTATTTATGTTAGGTGTTACCTAACTTATATTTAGAAAAATGTTTTAGACGTAATCCGATACATAAAATTAAGGTGATAAGATAAATGATAAGATAAATGAGTAGATAAATTTTCTTTTCAAAGTGAATCTCGAGTAAATAAATACAACTAGATAAATGAAACATCAAAATAAGAAAAAATAAGTGTTTATCGATATAATTTATTAGTTTGAATTGATTGTTTGATAAAGCAAATGAGCGTTTCCTACTTGGGGCTCATCATCTAAGCTACTTGCAATGATAAGATAAATGAGTAGATAAATGATAAGATAAATGATAAGATAAATGTGCGATAGGAGAGAGACAATGAAAGATGAAAACAAGACCATCGAATACAAAAAATCTTTAGCCCAACTAAAAGAAGGTGTTATTTCTTTGAGCTCGATGTTAAACAAAAGCCATAAAGGCGAATTGTTTTTTGGAATTACGCCAGAAAAGAAACCTTTTAAATTTGATATTTCCAAGAAAACGCTTGCTGATCTTTCTAATGAAATAAGAACTAACCTAAAACCCTTGCCAATTGAATTGGATGTCGAAGTAGTGAAGTTTGAAGGAATAGATGTAATTAGGGTTTATGTCGAGGGCGATGATACGCCATATTCGGCATATGGGCGTTATTATTATCGTGTTGATGATGGCGACATTTCGATGAGCAACGATCAACTTCAAAAGTACTTTGAGAAAAAGGAAAACAATTATTCCAAATGGGAAGATAAACCGACCAATTATTCATATGACGATATTGATGAAGACTTGCTTATAAATGTTATAAGAACCGCAAACGATAAAGGCAGATTGAATTATGTATATAGGGGCATTGGTGAAGCTTTGACCAAACTAGATTTGATTGATGAAAACGGAAAAATCAAAACTGCGGGCTATTATTTGTTTGGCAAAGGAAAGCCAATCACGTTAAAAGAGGCGAACTATCCAACTGATTCAAGAACTGAATTTGGAGAAATCAAGGAATTTAAAGGAAATGTGTTCGAATGTATTACTGAAGCTATTTCTTATATTCTAAATCACATTTCTTTTAAATCCGATATTATTGGATTTCAAAGAATTGATACCCCTGAAATACCAAAACAAGCCATTAGAGAAATAGTCGTTAATAGTTTTGCTCACAGTAAATATGATGTAAAAGGCGACTATAACCAGATAGTTGTTTATAAATCGTCAGTAAGAATATACAATCCGGGCTCCATTTATAAAAATTTAGACCCGATGAAATTTGCATCATCGCAAGTAGGTAGCAAAATTAGAAATATCTTAATTGCATCTGTTTTATATAAATGTGGTTATATCGATGCTTTTGGAACAGGTTTTGATAGAACGTTCACGCTCTGTATCAAAAATAACATTAAATATGAATATAAGAATGATGACTTCGGTTTCACATTCATATTTTATAGAGACCCTAATTATTTGAATGATGAGATAAATGATAAGATAAATGATAAGATAAACGAATTGGATGAAGCTATTCTTTCTGAAATTAGAAACAATAAATACGTAACTATTCCTGAATTGGGCAATAAAATAGCGAAATCAAACGCTACTATTTATCGCCATGTTGGGCAATTGATAAAAAAAGGCATGCTCAGAAGAATTGGATCTAGAAAGACTGGATATTGGGAAATATTATAAAATCGCATCGGCTAAAACATAAAGAATGCTTCAAGGTGATAAGATAAATGAGTAGATAAATGATAAGATAAATCATCTTGTCTATCCTTGTTATCTTGCTTTATTTTGGGTTTATAAAAGTAGATTAATAGATACTTAGTTGTTATATTTATTTTCATGAATATATTTTTCCTTGCTACAAATAAAGAAGCCTATTACATAAGAAGGGGCGCGAATGTAATTAATAAATATAAGTGCCCTGGATTTGATATTTTTGAATTAGAGAAGAATAAGAAGCATATTGGTTTAGTTATTACTAATATTGGTAAAGTCCATGCTGGGGCTGCTTTAGTAGCGGCGGTCAATGTATTCGGTAGGAATAATAATTTCTTTAATGTAGGTACTTCTGGTAGCCTAGATAAAAATGTTGCAAATATATTAGGTATTGTTATAGGTACTAGCTTTGTCCAATATGACATCGATACAACTCCAATTGGAGATCCATTAGGTATGGTAAGTGGACCTAATATGGTCTATTTCCCATCTTCAGATAAATTAAATAAATTAATCGAGAAGGGATGTAATAAATTAAATAAGCCATATTCCTATGGGATTATATCTACCGGGGATAAGTTCATCGCTTCTAGAGAAGATAAGGATTTTATCAAATCTAAATTCAATTCCCTTGTAATAGAAATGGAAGCGGCTGCCATAGCAGAGATGGCACATGCCTATAAAGTTAATTTCTCTTCTTTTAAAGTCATTACTGATGTTAATGATGAAAGTGAATATTTTGCTAATTTCAAACCTGCAGTAAAACTAGTAGGGGAATTAGTCTGGGCAATGTAAGTAATTAATACACATTTATTGTTTTTCTAAATCTATTTTTTGCAAATAACACAAAGCCAGTTTTTTCTGTTCTTATCTATTTTTATATCGGTAAAGCCGGCACTTTCTAAAGGCTTTCTGATTTGCTCGGAATTATATATTTTCATTCCATCTATAATCTTG
>JALEUF010000173.1 GCA_022781015.1 Caryophanales bacterium | reverse complement strand
ATGCTATTTAGGCTATATTTAGAGAAATCAACGTCAGCATCTAAATCAATGTAGGCTTTTTCTTCTTGAGCTTGTTTTTCAGTTACATATAAAGAAGCTTCTCTGCCTTCACTAGATCTTCCTAAATCTAGATTCATCTTTAATCCAAACTTTGGAACGGCGACTAGGCTTGCTACTTCTTTAAATAAATCTAGGGAGTTATATATTTCTCTATAGGAAAGTGCTTCATATTTTGGATGGGCCCAGTCTATATTAGCTTCGCTTCCAGAATAAACAGAAGCGGAAATCTTTAGCTTTGTTTCGTTATTGATTGCAAATTCTTCTTGATTATCGGTATATGTATTTCCATTATCTAAAGAGACTTTTGCAGGAAAATCAACTTTTGCAAGGTTATATTCCTTATCAGTTGCCAATCCAATTTTATAAGTATCATTTCCAACTGGAAGTTCAAGTAAATAATATGGGTTATCATTATATTTGCCTTCCTTCATATTATTGAAAGCATCTAGCATTGCATCAGTATCCATACTAGATTCGCTAGATGAATTTCCAGTATTGGTGTTTTCTTCACTAGAAGAATCTCCACCAATTATAGTAGAGAAAGAAGGGAAATTTATCTTCCCATGAAGTCCGCTATCATCGGCAGTCAAAATATTAAGTATAGTATCTACTACATATGAGAAATCACCATAGTTATATATAACTTCACCGCCAGTAGTTGGGTCATTACTATCCTCTCCTCCATATTCGGAAGGAGTTTTGGTTGCTAGGTTTACTTTATATCTAAAGTTATAATTTCTAGCAGCGTCATCGATATTTCCTTCATCATCATTAGAGATATCAAAATATGCATAATCCTCAATTTTGTCTAACGCCAAAGAACGCGTCTTTCCGCAATAATTAACAGGGGCATTTACTTTTAAATTTATGCCTTTGATTATTTGTTTTGTATCGATGCTAGATAAAGCTAAATCGACTTTTGCATTATCAAATGTCAATTTGTTTTCGTTATCGGAATTAAAGGAAATATAACCTTTATCGACATTTAGTCTTAATCCTTCTCCTGTAACTTCTGCTAATAAGTTTTGGATGAGTTTTCCTCTCCCATCATTATTGTCGCCAGTATCTGGGATATCTGGAGTTATATCAGTTCCGCTATCATCAGGAGTGATAGTTTCGTGCTTTGCAGGAATGAATAGATAGGTTGCACCGGCAGTTATACCAAAAAATGCAAGGCTCATTAATCCTGTAGCTATGCCCCTTCTAATTCTTATAGCGGCTTTTTCGACGCCGTTAACATTTCTTTTAAATTGATCCATTTTTCAACACTCCCTATTTAGTGATTGTGTAATCTATCTTTTCGGTTAAATCAGGAATTTTGTATTCTTGATCTGCGAAATAGTAAGTAGTCATTTCTGCCTTACATGTGGCAGGGAACGGTACAGAAGCCATAGTGGCGGTATAGCTTTCTACGTTCTTCATCGAAATAAGCTTTAAATCCTTATCGACCATTGCAGTTAAATGGCAATAGGTGAAGTTTGGGAATGAACTTAGATTCGAGATGTTTTTCATTTGTTTTTGGTACCTATAAACACCTGGCATATAGGACGTACCACTTGAAGTAGCTTTGACATCCATTTCAATTTCAATTCGATACCCGTCATCTTCTTTATAAATTCCTGTAGGAGCATTTTCATATCCTGGGGTATTTACATTTTCTTTTGCGATGGTGGATGGCAACACAACATAAACCAACCCTTCGCTAATTTTTCTACCCATCATTGAGGAATATTCTTCATTGGTCATTTCTTTCTTTGGATGATTTTCATAATCGTCTTTTTCACCCCAATAAGTGGTAGTGGTGTCACCACTTTGATACATTCTGTTATGAATGGAAACAATTCCTAACGAATTTGATTCTTCAAAATACTCATCTCCATTTTTTATGGCACAGCTTTGAATTTCCTGGCTAGTGATGTTCATAGCATTTGAAACGCCAATTCCGATAGCTTTGGTAGATTCTAGATTGCCAAGCATGTCGTATGCCAAATTTATCATTTGGTCTGGAGTCAACGCTTCTTCAAGTGGATCTCCATTTTTAACTGCGGTGTTATAAGCAGTCCTTGCAAGCTTTAGATATCCTTCTGTAACTGCAAGAGAATTATTTTCATTCATAACAACTTCGGTTACGGTCGGCTTCAAAATCTTAGCTCCTGCAAAACCGGCACCAACGCCTAAGGCAATTGAACCGATTGCAATGAGCGAATACCTTTTGAATTTAGTATTTGTAAGTGAAGTTGTGATTGATTTTACGTTTATCATAGATAAGTGCCTCTTTAGGCAATGCCATTTTAATAAAATGAAAGTCAATGTCACTCTACTTCGCACTTTCTAAACTAGAGAAAAGGACTCTCCAATTTAGAGAGTCCATAAAAAATCCGATTAAATCTTAACTATTTTCGATATCTATCGATTAATAAATAAGAAAATAGAGTTGAAAAATGTAATGTAGTTTTAATTACTAGATGTAAAAGTAGGCTAAAATCTATTTCTTTTCTAGTATTAAAAGAAAGTGGTTATTATCTTCTT
>JALEUF010000132.1 GCA_022781015.1 Caryophanales bacterium | reverse complement strand
GAAAGGTTACAGTAACCAATGTTTATGCTTTCCCAAACAAGGAAAATTTGATTTGCGATGTAGTTAATTTGGATGGAGAAACAATTCAAATAGAACTTAAAAATGATTCCTTGTTTTACTTGCCTTATTCACATTTAGAAGATGAGTTCGCGTCATTAAACTATTCTATAAATGAGCTTGATCTTTCGCCGTATGTTACTAGTTCAGGCAATATTTTTAATGTTCATTGGCAACCGATAAATGATGCAGCTAGATACATAGTAACAGCTTATTTAATTCTTCGCGTTTCTGGTAGAAAAAATGTTTATCATATGTGTGATTACGACGTTGATAGAAATACTCACTTTATTAGCCTACCTAATATTGTTTCTTCAGGTGTTGTATTTAAGGTAAAAGCAGAAGATAGATCTGGGAAGGTTATTGCTGAGAGTAGATGCTTGCATTCTGGTTTTGATACTTTGGAAATGAAATAGGAGTTTATTTATGGTCGGAGATATTTACCCTAATTTATATGGCCAACAATTGGGAATGGCAATACAAGAATTAAGAAAATTAACTGAAAAAATTGATGAATTAGCTCCTTTGAACTCGCTTTCTGAGATCAAAGTGCAGAAACAAGGTGAGTTCTATTTAAAAAATAAGGCAAACGTTGTGTGGTGGAATAAGGTTGACTTGGCAGCAAGGTATCGTTTATTTTTGACTATCGATTTAGATGAAGTGTGCATTATAGAATTTGATAGAGATACTAGATTCCATGTGTTTGAACATTTGCCAAAAGGGCTTGAGTATCATGTGAAAGTAGTAGCAGAAGATAGAAACGGGAAAGAAATTTCCGCCGTTTCACTTGATTTATAGGAGATCGATTTATGAGATATTACGAAGAAGAATTGGAAACATTAATTAAAGCCGGTGCAAAAGTAGTAGAAGTTGCTTCCTTTGAATGGGAGAGAGTGCACGGGTTTGCTAATTATGTCGCGGAAGATTTGGGTATTGACTGGTATTCTTGGAGCAGTGTGTCTGGCTTGAAGGTTTGGGATGGAAATGGATTCAAGGTCATTAATGGTGACTGTATCACATTAGCTGCTGTTTTAAGCTATTATTTGCAAAATGAAAATGACATGTTACTTGTACTAGAAGATTTTCATCCTTATAGCGAGGCTCAAAATCCAGTTAACATCCGATATCTAAGGGAGATGATGAGGCCTCAAAATTATTCTTCTAAGTATAAGAAAGCTATTATTTTGAGTTCTCCAAATAAGTTTGTTCCAGAAGAATTATCTAAAGAACTGCCTGTAATAGAAGTTGAACTGCCTGATAGGCAAACTATTGAAGTCATTGCCAATAGTGTGGTTGATGAATATAGGGAATATTGTATAGAAAGCGATATCACTTCCAAATTATTAGAGTCGGCTTTGGGATTAACCGTAATGGAAGCAAGACTTGCTTTTGCAAAGGCAATCATTACAAATAGAAAACTCACAGAGGAAGAAATACCTCTAATAATTAGTGAAAAAGAACAAATTATTAAAAAGAGTGGTCTTCTCGAATATTTTCATCCGAAAGAATACTTGTCTAGCATCGGTGGGTTGGAAAATTTAAAAGAATGGATCCATAGGCGTGGCAATGCCTATAGTGACGAGGCTAAAAAGTTTGGTTTGAATACTCCTCGTGGCGTTTTGCTTTTAGGTGTTCCTGGCTGTGGAAAATCACTTACTGCAAAAGCCATTGCTAATGAATGGAAATTTCCACTATTAAGATTTGATTTAGGAAAAGTTTTTGGTGGTATTGTTGGAGAATCTGAAAGAAATATTAGATATGCGCTTGATGTCGCCAAGACCATTTCTCCGTGCGTTCTTTGGATTGATGAAATTGAAAAAGGGTTAAGCGGTTCTCAAAGCAGCGGTAGGACTGATGGCGGAACTAGTGCTCGTGTTTTTGGAACATTCTTAACATGGATGCAAGAAAAGAAAGAGCCTGTATTTGTAGTAGCAACTGCAAACGATATTAGTTCGTTACCGCCTGAATTGTTGCGTAAAGGTAGATTTGATGAAATTTTCTTTGTCGATTTACCGTCTGCCAAAGAAAGAGATAACATCTTTAGGATACATCTTTCAAATAAGAATAGAGATGCAGATAAGTTAGGCTTGGACATGAATAGGCTGGTTAAGCTAAGTGAAGGATTTTCTGGAGCGGAAATAGAAGAAGTGGTTAACGAAGCATTATTTAACGCGTATGCAAACGGGCAACAAGATTTGGAAATGAAAAATCTTGTTGAATGCATACAAACGACATCGCCACTTTCTAGAACGATGG
>JALEUF010000103.1 GCA_022781015.1 Caryophanales bacterium | reverse complement strand
TAGAAGCATCGTCTAAATTAATATTAGTCTTTTCGATTGGTTTATCTGAACACGTATTGCTATTATCGTAAACTGGAGCAATATAATATTCCTTATCCTTTAACACATAATCCAAATTAAATGCGAGTAAATCGGCATTCCCGGTTAGTCCAGATGCGGCTAAAACTAAATCATTTAAAGTAGACCCTTCTTTTAAAACATACGAGCCAGGTCTAACTACTTCTCCTGAAATAGTTAAAGTTATCATATTGGCATTCATGGATGAAGTCACGGCTTGATCAATAATCTCCCCATCCATTATTTTGCTAGTAAAACCAAAGGCCACTAAGCCTACCATGGCCATACATACAATTATTATGATTGTCTTCATAATAAAAAACCTCCTTACTATTAAGTAGGAGGCCAATGTTTAAAAAGGGTACAAAAATTATTTAGAAATATCAGTTATTTCAACAATGTAAGGTTCTTCGCAAGCAATAGATACCTTATCACCGACATTATGTCCTAATAAAGCTCTTCCTAATGGGGATTCATTGGAGACTGTTGGGGTTTCAGCCATTGGATCAGCACCAATATTACCAATGATCTTGATCCTATTGGATTCATTATCGGAAACATTCTTGAATTCAACGATTGAACCAATACCAACTTTATCAGAAACTACTGATTCATCAGCATCGACTGAATTTTGGAATATTCTTTCTAATTCGGTGATTCTAGCTTCGATTTGGGATTGCCTATCTCTAGCCGCGTCATAGTCAGCGTTTTCAGAAAGGTCGCCTTGAGATCTTGCTAATTGAAGTTTTTCAATAACATCAGGACGTTCGACGTCAATCAAATGACGATATTCTTGATTTAATTCTTCTCTAGCTTCTTTTGTAAGTGTTATTTTCTTGTTTGCCATATTTCTTCCTTCTATGCCTAGCAAATTATATTATTTACCATTACTACTAACAAGATAAGTTTTAATTCTTTGCCTGTTGTATCTTTGGATCTTCATTATAAGCTTCAAATACTTCCTGCGCTTCCTCGAATTCTTCGTCGCTACATTCTTGGAAACTATTTCCGTCTTCACTAGATAAAACTATGATGGAATCAGGATCTTCTTGCTTAAAGATGAAATAATAATCCTTATTTCTATTGTCGTTATGGAAATAGAACAATATCTTGCATAATTGTCCATTGCCATTTTCGTCAGTTATAACGATATCATCGTCATTAATTGGCTCAAGCATTGTTTTCAAATTCCTTTCTTTGTAAATAAGATTCAAGGATGACAACAGCAGCTTGCTTGTCAATTACCTTATGCCTTTTGTTTCTACTCAAATCGGCTTCAAGTAATCTTTTGGTCGCAATTATCGTTGTCATTCTTTCATCGACCAAACTAATTTTAAGATTTGGATTTACTTCAAGCAAACTATTCTTGAATCTTTTGCTAGATAAAGCCTTTTCGCCTTCGCTTCCATCCATATTAAGTGGATAGCCAAGGGCAATTTCGGTTACTTTTTCTTTTTCGCAAACTTCAAGTACTCTTTTAATGGCTTGTTTATAGGCTCCTTCTAGGAACCTAAATTCTTCATAGCCATGAGCAATACCCAAGACATCAGAAATAGCAATACCTAGCGTTCTAGTACCCAAATCAAGTCCTAGAACCTTATTCATTGATAAGCTCCTTAACTTTGGAAATAGCCTCATCGAATCTAGATAAATCAGAAACCGAACCTGAAGCCATCTCTTCTTTTCCGCCACCATTTCCAGCTAGAATTGGGGCAATTGATTTCATGACCTTATTTGCACCAAGCTTGCCTTTAGCAAATATTACCAAGGCTCCTTTTGGCTTACTTGAAGAAGCAAGAACAATAACGTAATTTGGATATTTTCCCTTTAAGTTATCGCCTAAAGTCAACAAATCATTCCTTTCTCCTTCGATAACTTTGGAGAACAACATGGTTCCATTAACTTCACTCCAATTAGAATCAAGGCTTTTTGCCTTTAATGAAGACAATTTATCCTTAAGGGAATTGTTTTCTTTCATAAAGGAAGAGTTGTCATTAAGTAAGGAATTAACCTTATTTTCGATATCTTTATCAGCAATATTTCCTAAAGAATTTTCAATCTTGGATAGCAATTCTTTCTTAGCCAATAAATAAGAGAAAGCAGATTTAGAAGTATAGGCTTGGATTCTTCTTACTCCGCTACTAGAAGCGCCTTCGCTTTCAATAACGAATAAGCCGATGTCAGCGGTATTTTTAACATGTGTTCCACCACAGAATTCCTTTGAGAAAGAAGAGAAGGTAACAACTCTAACCTTATCTCCATATTTCTCCTCAAATTCCATCTCAGCGCCTAATTTGCTAGCTTCCTCTATTGGGAGGATAAGAGTCTTTTCTTCGATTCCTTCTTCGATTTTGGAATTGACTAAAGCCTCTATTTCCTTCAATTTACTTTCTTCAAGTTTTTCATTAAAGGCAAAATCAAAACGAAGGTAATTTTCATCAACATAAGAACCTTTTTGGTCAACGTGTTCATTTAATACTTCGCAAATCGCGGCATGCAATAAGTGAGTTGCAGAGTGATTTCTTTCGATTAAATGCCTTCTATCTACATCGATAGATAAAGTTAGTTCATCACCAACTTTGACACTTCCATTTATAACTTTGATGTGATGCAAATGGGCTCCTGATGGAGTTTTTGAAACTGAAACGACTTTAGCTTCAAAGCTAGAGGAGAAAATTGTCCCGGTATCGCTAACTTGTCCGCCTGATTCAGCATAGAAAGGAGTTTCGACAAATGTAACATCGCCTTCATCTACAATAGAATCAACTTTGACCCCTTCTTTAAACAAGCCATTTACATTCGATACGAGGCTAGTTTTTTCATAATTAAATGTAGAAGCTTCCTTGAATTGGAGCAAGTCTTTTGATTGCTTATGGAAAGAAGAAATCTCTCCCCTAGCCTTTCTTGCTCTTTCTTTTTGTTCTTCCATGAGTTTATCAAACCCATCGATATCGACCTTGACCCCCTTTTCAAGGCAAATTTCCTTTGTTAAATCAATGGGGAATCCATATGTATCATATAATTTGAAGCTAGATTCGGCATCTAATTCTTTCTTTCCTTCAATGAATTTATATAGGAGAGCTTCGCCCTCAGACAAGGTCTTGATGAACTTTTCTTCTTCACCTTTTATTAACTTAGCAACCATTTCTTTCTTATCTTCTAATTCAGGATAGAAATCTTTATAAGAAGAAACGACTACATCAACAAGCTTATACATGAAAGGTTCATTAATGCCTAGTTTTTGTCCATATCTCATGGCTCTTCTAATGATACGGCGCAATACATATCCCCTGCCTTCGTTAGAGAAAATAGCCCCATCGCTTAAGGCAAAAGTAAGGCATCTAGCATGATCTGCTATAACTCTATATGGCATTAAATATTCGCCTTCATATGGTTTATGGCAAATATCTTCGGTAGCATTGATTATTGGGGTAAATAAATCGGTTTCGAAATTAGTCTCGGTGCCTTGCATGATGCAGGCTAATCTTTCTAGTCCTGAACCTGTATCGATATTCTTGGATGGAAGTTCTTTATATTGGCTCCTAGGAACTCCATTGACTGCATTAAACTGAGAGAAGACAATTCCCCAAATCTCAATATATCTATCGTTTTCTAAATCATCACGGAGCAATTTGTCACCTAAATGTTCTGGATCATATTTCTCGCCTCTATCAAAGAAAACTTCAGTATTTGGTCCGCATGGCCCTTCTCCGATTTGCCAATAATTGCCTTCTAATGGGATAAGGTGAGATTTATCAACCCCTTGCTTTTGCCATAATTCAAATGTTTCTAAATCGGTTGGATTATAGGTAACATAAATCTTATCTTTATCTAAATCGAACCATTTTGGTGAAGTAAGTATTTCATAAGCCCATTCAATTACTTCTTTTCTAAAATAATCACCGATAGAGAAATTACCAAGCATTTCAAAAAATGTATGGTGTCTAGCAGTATGCCCGACATTTTCTATATCATTTGTACGGATAGATTTCTGGACATTTACGATTCTTCTGCATGGTGGAATTTCGCTACCATCGAAATATTTCTTTAGTCCAGTAACGCCTGCATTTACCCAAAGCAATGATTTGTCGCCTTGAGGAATCAAGGAAACACCTTTCATATATTTATGTCCCTTGCTTTCAAAGAATTTAATCCAAGTCTGTCTAATTTGGCTTCCTGTTAGTTTTTTCATACTCTTTTCTCCAAAAAAATAAAACACCCCTCAATGAAGGAACGCTTTCGCGCGGTACCATCCTTCTTCACCTTGGAGGTGCATCTTTTTTACTATTAACGCTAGATTACGGCGGAATTACCCGCATAAGGGGGAGTGGCAAATTCCCGATACAACTATCATACTATCCTTTTTTAAAACTACATAGAGTTTTATTGCCAATTTTCTGGCATAGTCCTATTTGATTTGAACCACTCTGTATCTTTTAGGAGAGTATTGTTATTTGAACACTCAACAAGGGGTTTGTCCTTAAAGGTAACTACGATATTCCCATTCATAGAAGTATATTTGCTCTTGTCTTTAAAATCACCCAAAGTAGTGACATAGACTTTATCGGTATAAAGTGAGATTCTATCGATAAAATCCTGGGCAGGGAAAGTCCTTTCGTTGCTTTTTGCATATTCGGTATTACCAGCGCAGCAACAAACACAAACCAATGAAGGTTGTATCTTTTCTAGTAAGGCTTTCCCTGAGGCTGTATAAGAGCCATGGTGTCCAGCCTTAAATAAGCTGACTTTGTTTAACTTATTGTATTTGGTTAAGCTATATTCAGAAGCTTCTTCGGCATCTCCCGTGAATAAGAATTCCCTGTCACCTTGAATAAATCTAAGGCAAACGGAATAATCGTTTTGGTCAGAGAATTTCGAGGAAGAGAATTTAACATTCTCATCGTTGAGCAAAGTGATGTCTTTTTTAGTATGGTCATAGAAGAAATTATAAAGAACTTCCATCTTTAGATTCTTCCCTAGTTCTACTATATAGTTATTATTTACTGTTGTAAGTTCAGAAGCGACTTTCCAATTTGTACCGTTATCAACAGCATAATTTCTAGCCTCTACATATTTTTTATATACCTCTGTCGCACCATCTAAACTAGCTGGATTCTTATTATCAATTAAAGTCGATCCGCTTTCATAATAAGAAAAATCAATTAAATTATCGACTTTGTAATTATAAAGAATACCTGTTTTGTTAGATTCATTATTAGGATCATTTACTCCAGAAAAACCTGCTATATGGTCTTGATGGGCATGAGTTGCAATTACATATTCAAGTTTGTTATCTTCGACTCTACCTTCTTTATTTAAATAAGAAGAAATGGTCGCAGCAGAATTAGCCCTAGACCCAGCATCAATCAAAATATCGTTCTCCCCTGCTTTTATATAAACGCAGTCGCCGGTATTTGCATTGCCGGCTTCAAGGAAATGGAAACTAATTGGGTCTGCATCAAGAGCAGAATAAATTATCTCTGGCTCATATTTTTGCCTATTTATCTTTGGTTCAATAAAATAATCATAAGTAGTAAATAAGCTAAATCCGATACAAATCAGCGAAACAAATAGGAAAACGAATGCCAAAGGGCTCTTTTTAAAAGTCTTTTTGCCTTCCTTTATTATTTTCTTATTTACATTCTTCTTAGCCATAGATTTTAAATATCAGTCCTTTTGTCTTTATAATAAGTTGATTCAATTATTCCCCCACCAAGCATCTTTTCTCCATCATATATAACGCCTATTTGACCTGGAGTAACTGCTTCTACACCTTGAGGATAATCTAGTCTAATCTTCTCCCCCTCAAAAGTTAAAGTGCATTTTTGGTCTTGCTGCCTATATCTAAATTTAACACCTACTTCAAGCGGAGAAGTTGGCTTAGGTCCGACCCAATTGACATCGCTCAAATAGCAAGAAGTAGAGGTAAGGAGGTATCTTTCACTAGGATGAGCGACATAGAGGATATTGTTTTTAACATCTTTTTTATAGATTACAAAAGAGCCATCTTCCTCCCCTTTAATGCCACCGATTCCAAGTCCTTTCCTTTGACCAATCGTATAATAAAGGACACCTTGATGCTTACCAACTACCTTATTTGTCTTTCCTTCGATTATATCCCCTTCTTTTGCAGGCATATAATTTTGCAAGAAGGACCTGAAATTCCTTTCCCCAATAAAGCAGACACCTGTCGAATCCTTTTTATCCATGACTGAAGCTAAATCTAATTCATGGGCAATTCGCCTAACCTCGTTTTTATCGATATCGCTTAAAGGGAATAAGCAAGATGAAATCTGTTCTTCGTTAAGAAAAGAAAGGAAATAAGATTGATCCTTATTCTTGTCAAATGCCTTAAAAATATAGCTAGTTCCGTCAACATCGACTCTTTTTGCATAATGGCCCATGGCAATATAATCGCAGCCTTGGGATTTAGCAAACTTCAAAAAAGAATCAAATTTAATGTATTTATTGCAAAATACATCAGGGTTTGGGGTTCTTCCGTTTTTATATTCCTTTAGGAAATAAGAAAATACATTATCCCAATATTCCTTGACGAAATCTTGTCTTAATAAAGGGATACCAAGTTTATCTGCTACTAATTTAGCATCTTCATAATCTTTTTCCTGTGGGCATTGGCTTGCATTAACATTAGGATTCCCTAAATAGTCATTATTGGCCAAAGAATCCCAGTTCCTCATAAAACCAGCAACAACTTCATAACCTTTCTTTTTTAATAAATATGCAGCGACTGCCGAATCGACCCCGCCACTTAATCCAATCATTACTTTCATAAGAAAAGTTCCTTACTATCTAACATTAACGTAAACGGACCATCATTAATTAAATCAATCTGCATGTCCGCACCAAATATCCCTCTTTCGACCTTAAAACCATATTTTTTAAGTTCTACAAGGAAATCTTCATATAGTTTTGAGGCTTCTATATAATTCAAAGAAGAAGTAAAACTAGGTCTATTCCCATCTTTTAAAGAACCATACAAAGTAAATTGAGAAACTGCTAAAATCTCCCCATTTACCGAAGATAAAGATAGATTAGTCTTCCCATTTTCATCTTCGAAAATCCTCATTTTTGAAATCTTTTCAGCCATTTTGGAAATGATTTTGTTATCATCTCCAAAAGTAAAACCTACCAAAAGGCAAACCCCTTTAAAAATCGAAGAAAAAGGCTT
>JALEUF010000082.1 GCA_022781015.1 Caryophanales bacterium | reverse complement strand
CTTTAAATATAAAGACGGTAAGGAATAGACTTTGACTTCTTCATATTTAGATAGATAGGTTATTAATTTAGAATGAAAATTTTGCCCAGCCGGGTTTAATTTATATCCCTTTGAAATCAATTCATCGAATAGGGGAGAGGTAGTTGAAGTAGTTAGGTAAATTATTTTCATTTTGATTCGTTAAATTCTTTTAGAATAGATAAAGTATCTAGCATCGATCTTTCAATCGTATTTTCTTTCGCGGTTTTAATCGCATCCATTCCCATTAATTCTAGCTTGTCACTTTGGATGGCTTTTAATATTCCTTCTTCATCATTTAAAGATACAACAAAACCATTTTTATTATCTTCGATTAGGTTTAAAGATGCGTTCACTTTATTAGAAGAAATAACAGGTAATCCTTGCGACAAAGCCTCATTAATTACATGCCCGTAAATGTCTTCTTTGGAAAGGAAAACAAATCCATCTGAAATCGAGAACAAACGTAAAATATCTTTCTTTTTCAAATATCTAGAAAGTTCGACATTTGCAAGGTTATTTTCTTTAATTAAGCGCAAAATCTCATCCTTTTGATAACCTTCACCTGAAATAATAAGCTTGTAATTTGAAGGTAATTTCTTCCAAATATTAACTAGATAAATGAAGTTTTTTCTTTTAATTAATTGACCACTTGAAACAAAAAGTTTTTCATTTTCTTTCGCGTATCCTAGTTCATTTCTTAATTTTATTTTTTCTTTCTTTTCTAAAGGCTTAGGCAAGACATCTTTATCAAATATCGATGAATAATGGAAATACCTAATCTTATCTTTGCTAGCCCCATAATGAAGTAAATAATTGGCAGAGGAAGAATCTGGAGTTATATAAAGCGAGGCACCTGAAATATATTTCTTTTTGATGCGATAAAACAACTTATTTTCCTTTTGTTTTATTATCCCCCCGTTAATCGCGAATATATATGGGATGTTATGTTTCTTTAGATAGGAGATTGCCTTTTGTTCAGTTAAAGTTCTCCATCCATTAATGACGACAACATCATATTCATTTTTCTTTAATTCTTTTATAGGAGTTAAGGAAAAAGATTCGATGCTACCCCATTTTAATCCATTGCATATCTTGTAATTAAAATGCTTTTCCTCTCCATAGAAAATAGAATTTCTTCCGCCTTCTTTTTCTCGTTCGAAAATAACGGAAAGATCACATTCTTTTCCTAATAGATTAAACATGTCGACCTTGTAAGGGGCCGGGTGGTTAAAAAGCCAAAGAACTTTCATCCTTTTTATTATGACATCTTCTTTCTAATCTTTATAATACTTTTATGCTTAATGATTGGTCATCTTTCTTTGATAAAATTGAAAATAAGCCTTATTTCAAATCCTTGAAGTTATTTTTGGATGAAGAATATAGCAATCATGTTATATATCCACCTAGAGAAAAGATATTTAACGCGTTTAGTTTGACATCTCCTAATTCAATCAAAGTCGTGTTGATTGGACAAGACCCCTATCATGAACCGAATCAAGCGATGGGTTTATCTTTTTCTGTTCCAAGAGGGACTAAACTTCCTCCATCCCTAATTAATATATATAAAGAAATAGAAAACGATTTAGGTGTAAGCATGGATTTTTCTAATGGGGATTTAACTTATCTAGCTAAACAAGGAGTGCTTCTACTTAATAGTTATCTGACTGTAAGAGAAGGGGAACCTTTGTCACATAAAAATGCATATTATTCCAATTTTAGCAAGGACGTGTATGAATATATCGATAGTTTACCTCAACCAATCGTATTTATTCTCTGGGGTTCATTTGCTATTTCTTTTTCTAAATATATCCATAATCCAAATAGATTGATATTAAAGTCGGGACACCCATCTCCATTATCTGCGAATAGAGGTTTATTTTTTAATAACCATCACTTCTCAAAGACTAATGAATATTTAATTAACCATGGCTTAAGTCCTATTGACTGGAAAAACAAATAGACTAAGATATTGCTATCCGGAG
>JALEUF010000080.1 GCA_022781015.1 Caryophanales bacterium | reverse complement strand
CGATTAAGTCTTTATAATCTAACAAGGCTGATTTGGCGCTTACTAAGCCATCTACTGCGTTTGGAGAAGTCTTAGACCCAAATTTAGGATCGACTTTTGTATAATCGGAAATATCATAGCCATGGTAAGAAGATGACAATTGGATTGGGGTAAGCCAAAGTACCTTTACTCCTAAATCGCTTAGATAATCTAGCTTTTGGCTGATTCCATAAATATCCCCAAAGCCATCCCCATCGCTATCAGCAAAAGAAGATACCATTATTTGATAACCAACTCCTAAAGACTTGAAGTCGCTAGAAGTTGCCATTTTAGAGGCAGTTTTGTTCCAATTTACATCATCATATTTAGAATCGCCATAAGTGACATTGCTCCCATCGTCATTATCAAATGGAGAAGATAATGAACTAATTGGCTTAGCAGAAAGAGAAGTCTGGACTTGATCTTGCAAGACAAAGGCATGGTAAGCCTTGTTTCCATCTTCTAGTTCAAGGGCAAATTCATCTAGCTTGACTGATAAATTAGACCCATCATTAACCCAGAATCCACCGCCAGATTTTCTAGTAGAAGATTTAACAATCTGGATTCCAATCTTGCTAGATCCATCAAAACTCATTGGTTTATTTAAGAACTTTTTATTTGTATTGTCCCAGCCACTAGAATAAGTTGCCTTTAAATCAATATCGACATAAGCGCCCCCAAAGCTATCGATAGAGGCATCTCCAGTAACATCGAATCCATCGCTACTACTAGTCCTACCAACCCAATCGAATTTATGTCCTTCGCTTGCGCTCGGGGCCATATTCCAGGCCCAGATATCATAATCTTCATAGCTAGAAGGAGAATTATCATAACGATAATAATGGAAATAGAAATGGTTTGCTTCCGAATTGGTTTTTAAAGCAGCTAGATATTTATTCAATTCTTCTTCGGTATGATTTGGAGTAGATTCCTTTTTGTATCTAGCATAAATGACCAAATTGCCCCTTGGCATCTTTAAGGAAGTAATCTCAGTACCAATCTTTCCCATCTTAGTCGCAGAATCATATTCCTTACACCAAGAAATAAAGGAATATCCAGCCCTAGAAGGAACATATTTAGATAAATCAATTTCTTCTCCCTCTTTATGGGTGATAGATTGGATTGAATCACCTCCACAAGAGGCAAACATCAATGTATATGTTTGATAAAATGAAGTTTCGGTATTAGTAAAAGAAGAGGAAACACTAGAAGAATTCCCTCCTGAGCAAGATAAAGCCAGGCTAGAGAAGGCTAATAAAAGAATGCAAGATGACTTTTTCATTACTCTACCCCGCTTTCAGTAACTAAACTAATCCAAATCTTAGAATTAGATGGTTTGAAATAAATATCGAAAGTACCGGCCTTAGTAACAATAACGTTATCATCGGCATCATTTTTAAAATAAGCCTCGTTCAATAAAGAAGTATCACCTTCGATTGCACTATATCCAGCCCAAAGAGTACCCCCTTCTCTAGTATCATGGATTTTCCAGGTATCAGAAATAGCGAAACTAATCCTAATGCCGACTTGGTCAGGATAAGATGTATCTGGCTTTGATTCTAATAAAACTCCAGAAACACTAGTCCAATCATCCCCTTCATTTAGGAATGAACCTGAACCAACAATCTTATAACCTTCTTCAACTGCTGGAGGTAAAGGTGGCTCTATTGCGTCAGGATTGCCTATATCGCTAGGATCATAAGTCGACCAAGTCCCCACTACGCTAGTTGAATAATTTTCTTCGCTATCTTTGATGGTAAATAGATTAGTAGTAGTCAAATCTTCAGGCAATATAGTTGTAGAGAAAGCTCCCCAATAAGTTTCTCCATCTCCTGACATCCTTAAGAAAGAAAGATAACTAATTTCCCTAATATCTTCTATATCTATTTTCCAGTAATTATAGCCAACATTAGTATATGTAGTCGGGCAGAAACGAATATGTTCCATCTTCCTGCCATTACCAGTATCATCATCGATGGCACCGAGTCTAACATTAGTAGAGGCAGCATCTTTATTCCACCAAGAAGCATCGGCAAAATATATGGTCGCGGAATAATTATCTTCGCTACTAGAAGTCGAAGTAGATTCGCTGCTAGAAGAATTGGTTGAAGAAACCTCTATTTCATCCCATTTTGCATATAAATCCCAATCAGAAGTAACAAAGGTCGACCTGAATAGGTATTTGACTTGGAATGAATCATTATCGACATACCAACCACCGAATCTATAGTTTTCCTTTGTTGGCTTAGTTGGTTCTTTGGCAAAAGTATTATGCTTTACCTTTATTGGAGTAACTTCACTTCCCCCATTAGAATGGAAAGTAACAGTGTGATAGATAGTTTCATCAGTCCCAGTCTCAATTGGACTTGAACTAGATGGAGTCTCCCCGTCACATCCAGCTAGCATAACTAGAGGCAAAGTTATTAGTAATACAATATTCTTTTTCATATTTAGGCAATCCTTTCTACAAATAGCATTTCATGCTTGCTAATGGCTAATTTATAATCAGAAATTTCGATTATATCGCCTTTATTACGCTTGGAGCCATATAAGACCCTAAGTTTGCCGTTGCCGATTCCGATAATGGATTCATCTTCATTCATCCTTCCCCCAAGGAAAGAATAGACATCTAATTTAGTAGAAGCTGGCATCTTGGAGAATTCAGTCTGGGCTGCCAAAACTGGACGTAATAGATTTGAAGCATCGCGCTGCACCAAATCATCCCATAGGCGGCTATATTTCTTAATGTTTCCTTCCTTGTCCTTATAGGAACCTTGGATAGCGTTGTAGCTAACTCCGAGCCTTCCTTCTTTCACTAACGCTTTTCTAGTAGATATAGCCTCTTTCATCTTGTTGAAATAAGAAAGGTATTTGACTTTCCTAGACCAATCAAAAGCATTGACCGAATCTCCATATTGATAGGAATTCCTGATAAGATAATCCCCATCTCCATCAGGTATTTCAAATCCATCACCTTCGATATAGGTCTCATGCACTTTGATAGAATCCTTTAATAAATCGATATTAGGATCATCTTTTTTCATGATTTTTTGCCTAAAGAATTCACTTCCCCCATGGATAAAGGCAGCGCCTTGGGAGAAGATTACATAACTCATCGTTGCAAGAGCAGCATCTTGAATTGGGTTAGTGTCGTTATTGCAATTCTTCCCTCCATCATACATATAATTAAGCGAATCATATAAAGTGTAATTATCGTGGCAATCGACATAATTTATCGTTTGGGTTGGGCTAGTAGCAATGCCAGCTTGGGTTACATGCCTATTTTCACCTAGATAAGTGCAGGCTGCATCATACATTGTATCTTCGCTTAAATCGGAAGGACCTTGTCCCATAAAGCCATAAGAAGGAACAATATCAGCCCATTTTGTATCGCCTTTAAGACCGTTTCTACCTCCATCATTAAAAGCACCGACTTCCCCCTTGCCGTTATCCCCTAGATATTGATAGACATTTTCCTTTCCAGCTTGGGTTGAACTAGCAAATCCACTTCCTCTCCATCCTTCGCCATAGACAACGATTTCGGGATCGATTTCGTATAAGGCATCTTTTAGTTTTCTCATCGTAGAAGTTTCAATACATCCCATCAAATCGAATCTAAAGCCTTTTATTCCGTATTCTTTTGCATAGAAGCAAACTGAATTGATTATATAGCGTTCAACCATTCCCTTAGATGAATCAAGGGTATTGTTACATCCTGTTTGGTCGATATAGGAACCATTTTCATCAACCTTGAAATAATATTGAGGCATGGTTTTGGTAAAACTAGACTTAGAAACGCTAGAAACATGGTTATAGACAACATCCATTATGACTCTAATGTCGTTATCGGCACATTTCTTGACTAGGTTCTTGAATTCCTTAATCCTATTGAGTTCATCTTCTGGATTAGAAGCATATGCACCTTCTATAACATTATAGTTACTTGGGTTATATCCCCAGTTATAGGTAGGGTATTTTCTATAGGTTCCATCCTTATTTAGCCATACTCTTTCATCATTATCTTGGTCGAATACAGGTAAAAGCTGCACGGCTGAAACCCCTAATTCCTTAAGTGAATCAAATCCGGTCGAGACACCTTCATAAGTCGTACCTTCTTCAATGAAAGCGTTATAGGTGCCCCTTCTATTATCATTATTAGAAACCCATGTATTAGAAGCAGTGAAATCACGGATATGCACTTCATAGATATCTAGGTCATTCAAGGTATTTATGTGGGTAAATGGATAGGAAGAAGTATTTCCCCTGATGGAAGAAAATCCTTCTGGATCAGTTTCTTTCCATTGATTGTTATTTAATATTGCCCCTCTAATTCCATTGATGCCGCTAGCTTTGGCATATGGGTCGATAGTCTCGAATTGACCTTCGATATTGCTTACATAATAAGTATAGAATTTATCTTCTTCCTTTAAGTCGACTACCGCTTCATAGACTCCTTTTGAAGTATATTTCATTTGGTAGATATTCTTAAAGGCAGTTCCCCCTACATAATGGTCAAAATAGGCCAAAGGAGCACTTTTTTGATAGGTATACAACTTAACATCAAATGCTAATGGGGACCATAATTTGAATGTTGCCCTATTTGGATTTGATGCATCTTTGAATGTCAATCCCAAATCATCGCCTTCATATTCATATTTATTTTTCCAAATCTCGGATTCAAACAAAGATGAAAAGGATACATTGGCGCGTTTGACATTATCCATATCGGAAACAAAATAGACTTCGACTAAATATTGGTTAGTAGGAACTAATTCTTCCTTAAGGGTAATAGTTAATTCCTTTTTCCTTGGGGCGTCTTGATAGATTATGTAATCATTCTTCTTTTGTTCTTTTATGGTATCGCTAAGAAGTTGATAGCTATTTGGAAAAGAATAGACTGTTATAGCATTAATTATCCCAACATTGCTATTATCTCCTGTGCCAGTATCATATCCATCCCCTTCGACATAGATAGATTTCCAATCATCATTGACTTTAGCAACCTTAATATAATCTCCCATTGCTTCAGTCAAAGTTGGATAAAGTGTAAGCTTTTTATTGCCTGAATCAAAAGAATAGACATCTATTTGCTTCCTTCCATCTTCCCTAGTAGTTTCGTATGGCTTGAATTTAGAGAATTCAATCAAAGTATCGCTAGTCTGCCCATCCCAAGTGGATTTTTCCCT
>JALEUF010000055.1 GCA_022781015.1 Caryophanales bacterium | reverse complement strand
TAATTACTTTATGGATGCAAGTTTAGGAACGAATAAGCCTTATTTGTTGTTGCCTTCTCCATTCCCAAAAGAAAATTTCAAACTTATTATTGCCCCTAAGGTTTCCCTTCGTTATCAAGACAGGGAAAACAGTAAGAAAGACGTAATTGGATATTTAGAGAAATTCGTTGAATCAAAGAAAGGGAACTATTTCATTTATTTTCCATCTTATGCATATTTGGAGGATATTTCGACTGAACTCCATTTTAAAAATGCGAATATGTTTATCCAATATAAGACGATGACAACCGAAGAAAAATTGTCTTTCCTTGATAATTTTCCATCCAATCCAAAAGAGACTAATGTGGGTTTACTTGTGCTTGGCGGAGCATTTTCAGAAGGAATTGATTTGCCAGATGATAGGCTAATTGGAGTAGCTGTAGTTGGGATTGGACTTTCTAGTGTTTGCCACGAAAATGAATTAATAAGAAATTATTATGACTCAAAAGAAAAAGGACATGGCTTTGACTATGCTTACAAAAACCCTGGAATTAACCGAGTAATGCAAGCGGTTGGTAGGTTAATTAGGAGCCCAACCGATAGAGGTGCGGCTTTATTAATCGATGATCGTTACCTATATGAAGACTACCGAAAAATCTTTTCTAGAGTTTATGAAGATTACGAAGTAGTGACTTCTAGTAAGGAAATTAAAGAAGTACTTTCTTCTTTTTATAGAAAAAGAAACTAGTCCTAATATATAATTTACGCGTTTATCGGTTATTTATTATGCCATTTGATCAATCCCACATTAGAAACTTCTCAATCATTGCCCATATCGACCACGGTAAGTCTACCTTGGCTGATAGGATTTTAGAAATGACTGGGACAGTCGAAAAACGCGATATGAAACAACAACTTCTCGATTCTATGGATTTAGAAAGAGAAAGAGGTATTACTATTAAACTTAATGCCGTTACTGTTTCTTATGTTGCTAGCGATGGAGAAAAATATATCTATAACTTAATTGATACTCCTGGGCATGTCGACTTTACCTATGAAGTATCCAGGTCTTTAGCAGCTTGCGAAGGCGCGTTATTAGTTGTCGATGCTACTCAAGGTGTCCAAGCGCAGACTCTGGCGAATGTTTATCTTGCCATTGATAATGATCTTTCGATATTACCCATTATAAATAAAGTAGATTTGCCATCCGCCCAGCCGGATTTCGTATAGAAAGTAATTGAGGATAGACTCGGTATTGATTGCTCTTCGTGTTGCGAAATATCTGCTAAAACTGGCTTAGGTGTACCTGATGTTTTAGAAAAGATAGTTACAATGGTTCCTCCACCAAGTGGAGACCCAAAAGCTCCATTACAGGCTTTGATTTTTGATTCATATTATGATCCTTATAGGGGCGTTATAGTCCTTATCAGGATAAAAAATGGTTCAGTAAAACCTGGTGACACAATTTTATTAATGCAGGCTAATAAAACATATTTAGTCACAGAAGTAGGCATTAGAACTCCTAATGAAATAAAGACTGATTCACTTGAATGTGGCGAAGTAGGCTATTTAGCCGCCCAAATCAAAGATATACATGATGTTTTTTCAGGTGAAACTATTACCTTAGCATCTAATCCTGCTAGCAAACCTTTACCGGGCTATAGAAAGATAAATCCTATGGTCTACTGTGGTCTATACCCTGTGGATTCAAAACAATATCTTGATTTAAAAGAAGCATTAGAGAAGCTGTCTTTAAACGATGCTTCCTTGGTTTTTGAACCAGAAACATCCCAAGCACTTGGATTTGGTTTTAGATGCGGATTCCTTGGGCTTCTACATATGGATGTTATCCAAGAAAGACTAGAAAGAGAATATAACCTTAATTTAATATTGACTGCACCTTCTGTTAACTATGTAGTCAAGCTGACTAACGGCAATGTAATTGAAATAGACAATCCTTCAAAGCTGCCTGATGTAAGCACGATCTCCGCTATTGAAGAGCCCTTTGTCTCGGCATCTATTATGGCTCCAAAGGA
>JALEUF010000042.1 GCA_022781015.1 Caryophanales bacterium | reverse complement strand
GATATCAGCCTCTACTTTTACCTTTTCGTTCATCAAGACATCAATATCGGTATGGCTTAATTTATATAAAGGCATCATAACGATAGCTTCGCTTTGGTCTGGAAGGAACCCGAACTTGTTTTCCAAATTGATTTTGGAATCAGCCTTATCCTTACTAGCCCTAATGACAGCAATTACTTCATTTATAATCGAAGCAGCCTTGATTAATCCATTTATGATAGAGAGCCTGGCCTTGCATTTATTTAGGTCAAACTTGGTCTTTCTAGTCCATATTTCCTTTTGGTGATCAATATAGGTATCGCAATAGGAAAGCAAATTCAAAGTCTGTGGGCGGCCATTAACAATGGCCATCATATTGGCACTATAAGATGAACGTAACTGCGTTTTTCCTAATAAATATGCCAAAATTGCTTCAGCCTTAAAGCCTTTTTTGATATCGATAGCGATTCTAAGTCCCTCTTTATCGGATTCGTCCCTGACTTCATCAATTCCATCTATGGCCTTGTCATGCCTAATCTTATCAATAGAGAAAACAAGGTTCTTCTTTACGACTCCGTAAGGGATTTCGGTTACTATTATTTGGGTAGTCCCGTCTTTTTCTTCTTCTATAGAATATTTAGAGACTACATCAATCCTGCCTTTCCCAGTTAGATAGATATCTAATAGGCCTTGGGATTTATATATTGTTCCACCAGTTGGGAAATCTGGTCCAGGAACAAATTTCATTAAAGTCTCAATTGGACAATTTGGATGAGCAAGTCTATAACAAACAGCATCAATAATCTCCCCAAGATTGTGTGGAGGGATTTCTGTTGCCATACCAACGGCAATGCCACTAGCGCCATTTACTAATAAGTTCGGAAAATGGGCTGGCAAGACTGTTGGCTCTAGCAGCGTATCGTCAAAATTAAGCATCATGTCGCAGGAATTTTTGTCTAAGTCTCTTATTAATTCCTGGCTGACTGCAGATAATCTAGCTTCAGTATACCTATATGCAGCAGCTCCATCGCCATCCATGGAACCATTATTTCCCTGGAAGTCTATCAATGGGAGCCTAACTCTCCATGGTTGCGACATCCTGACAAGGGCATCATAAATAGAAGAGTCTCCATGAGGATGGAATTTACCCATGACTTCACCGACGATATGGGCACATTTCTTTGTAGGTTTATCGATTGTGTTGCCAGTATTATACATCGCAAAAATGATGCGACGCTGAACTGGCTTTAAGCCATCTCTAGCATCAGGGATAGCTCTATCTTGGATTACATCTTTAGCATATATATCGAATCTTTCCCCCATGAGTTCATCCATGGCGGAAGCGATGATATTTTCCTCTATCGGGGCTATGACTTGTTTTTTCTTGCTCATTTGCCTATCTCCTCGATAAAGTTATCTTTTTCATTGAATTTAACGTTTTCTTCAATCCAGGTCCTTCTTTGGGAAGCATCGTTTCCCATCAAAACCGATATGCGTTTCTCTACTACTAGAGGATCATCAATCCTTACTCTTAGTAATTGCCTTGTGGCTTTGTTCATTGTAGTCGCGGCTAACTGATCGGCATTCATTTCACCTAAACCTTTATAACGCTTGATGCCATAACCAGCACCAATCTTGTTTTTTGCCTCTTCTAAAGAGACATTATCCCAGGCGTAGATGAATTTCTTTGGATCAGATTTCTTATAAACCATATATAAAGGAGGGCAAGCAATATAGACCATGCCGTTAGTTATAAGTGGCTTCATGTAATTATAGAAGAATGTAAGCAAAAGAATTTGGATATGGGCACCATCGGTATCAGCATCGGTCATGATGATGATTTTTCCATATCTAGAATCTTCAACATCAAAATCAGCGCCGACTCCGGCTCCGATAGTTTGGATAATCGTGGAGAATTCGGTATTTTGAAGCATTCTTTCCATTGTTACGGAATCGGTATTCAATGGTTTTCCTCTTAATGGGAGAATTGCTTGGTGAAGTCTATCCCTGCCGCTTTTAGCACTGCCACCTGCAGAATCACCTTCGACGATAAAAAGTTCGTTTTCTTTATAATCTTTAGATTGGGCAGAAGCTAATTTATCTGAAATTATGGCTTCTACAGACTTCTTTTTGCCACTTCTAGCACTTTCCTTAGCTTTTCTAGCGGCGTCTCTAGCTTGCTTAGAGGCTTGGCATTTATGGATTAAATCAATGGCAAATGCTTTATGCTCAGCTAGATAATGGATTAGATTATCATAAGCGAATTCATTTACCATCTGTGAAGCTTCTGGAGTCCCTAGTTTCCCTTTTGTCTGCCCTTCATATTCAAGTTTATTTTCAGGAATCTTAACCGAAATAATAGCAGTTAATCCTTCACGGATATCGATTCCATCGAGCTTTTGGTTTTCCTTTATGACTTCGTTTTGGATTGCCCAGTCATTAACAGCCCTAGTAATACCAGTCTTCAAGCCGGACTCGTGGGTGCCTCCATCATGAGTCCTGACCGAGTTAGCATATGAATAGATATTTTCGTTATAGTCTTTGTTGCACCAAACAAGGGCCATTTCCATCTTTATGTATGATGAATTGTCTTCAAAATCGATGATTTCACCGATTCTTTCTTTGTTTTGGGTTAATACTGATACGTATTCCCTTAAGCCATTTTCATAATAGAATTCATGGGATAAGCCACTTCTTTCATCCTTCAGGAAGAAATGAACTTTCTTTAAAAGGAAAGCTTCTTCCTGGAGATGGTTATAAATAGTATCCCACTTAAACTCAACAGTAGAGAAAATACGCTTGTCAGGCTTAAAACGTACTAAAGTACCGTGCTTTCTTGTGGTTCCTATTATTTCTAGAGGGGTAACTAATTTACCTCCATCTTCAAAACGGAGGTGATATATATTGCCATCCCTAAATACAGTGATATCAATCCATTCGGACAAAGCATTGGTTACTGTAGCACCAACGCCATGAAGACCAGCGGAAGTTGTATAGGATTTATTGGAGAACTTACCGCCAGAATGGAGAGTTGTATAAACTAATTGAACAGCAGGGATTCCAGTTGCTTTATGGATGTCAACAGGAATGCCCCTACCTTCATCTTCTACCGATACAGAGCCATCTTTATGGATGGTTACGGATACTTTGTCACCATATCCATTAACGGCTTCATCAACACCATTATCGACAATTTCCCAAATTAAATGATGCAAACCTTGAGAGTTTGTAGATCCTATGTACATGCCAGGGCGTTTCCTGACACCTTCCATCTCTGATAAGAGCTCTATGTTTTGGGCTGTATATTTCTTTTCGGCTTGTTCGATATCTTGCATTGTAAAATTATGTCCGTCAAATGGGATAAACTAATTATAACGCATATTTTATTCAAAAATAAGTGCGAATACGGCATAATTTTAAAGAGGATTTAACTTATGAATATTTACCTTGTTAATACATTAACATTGCTAGCTGCAATGGCAGTCGGTTACTTGCTTGGTTCAATACCTAATGGAGTCATTATTGGAAAGCTTTTTTTCAACAAGGATCCTAGAGATTACTATTCAAAGAATTCCGGAGGGACAAACTCTGGCAGGGTATTAGGCAAAAAAATGGGAGTATTGGTAACTATCCTTGATATGTTAAAAGCCATAGCTGCCGTATTCTCTTTCTGGGCTTTTTTGCAGTTTTCTGGGTTATTTGAGCAATATTATCTCTGGGGAAATTACTATGATGCTAGACCTTCAATATATTATTTAGCAGGATTGTTCGCAATTATCGGACATTGTTATCCAATATATATTCATTTTAAGGGAGGCAAAGCTGTTGCTTC
>JALEUF010000013.1 GCA_022781015.1 Caryophanales bacterium | reverse complement strand
TCTAGATACCTTCAGCGCGTGAGCGGCGTGATGAGAATTCAATTCTTCCCTCCCACAGGCATGGATAATCGCTACACGTCCCCCGTGTTTCAATGTTTCATGAAACTTTTTCTTAAGTTCATCCAAGTCAAGAAAATGAGGATAAGCGTTTAGAATTACAATATAATCAAAATTGGTCTCATCGAATTCATAGAAATCACCGACTCTAAAATCAATTTCAGGGTTCTGACATTTGGATTTAGCTATATCGATCATTTTTTTCGATATGTCTAATGCAGTAACTTTAGTTTTGGTAATGGATTGTATTTTTGAAGTTACAACACCTGTTCCGCATGCCAAATCTAATACACGATCCCCTTCTTTTAATCCGAGTTGGTCAATTAATGCGAATTTAAAATCCTCCCTATCTTGGGAATTATCCCAAGTAGGGGCAAGGTTATTAAAAAACGATTCTATATGCTTATTTGACTTTTTCATTGAGGAAATCCTCTAATGGCATATTAATCTTTTGATATCCGCCTAACATTTGATCAGAGATATCATTGTCTAACTTATCATTATCATAGAAATTTACACCTAAGAACTTCTTGGTGATTTCGTTAGCCTTATCTTTAAGATTGAAATCTTTATATCTTTCTGGGAAAGAGACCATTCCGGCATAATAAGCATCCGCATATGCAATTTCTAGATTTGTATAATAGGAGTTATATGGCATTTGGATATAGACTTCTTGGTTCTTAATCGCATCGATGTTATTAAATATTTCCTTCTTTTCAGGAATTTTATAGTCAGCTTTGAATAATCCTAATCCTCCTGCATCAAGAATAATTTTATCTGGACTAGATTTGACTAATTCAGCAAGATTGACTGATTTTTGGTAACCTTTTAATCCTAGATCATCTAAATAATTTCTAGCCCCAGCAGCTTTGAAAACATTGTATCCAGCAGTGGAGGATTCAAATGATTTTAGTCCATAGTTAGCCTGGCAACCTAAATATAGGCTTGGCTTATCTTCGTATGCGATTTCTTCTGATCTAGTGGCTAAATCCTTTTCGATATCCTTAATATAGGTAACTAATTCGGTTGCTCTTTCTTCTTTGTTTAAAGCTTTCCCCAATAGTTCAAGAGACTTCTTGATGTTTTCATCAAACGCTTCGTTATTTCCGTAGGATAAAGTTAGTACGGGAACATCTAATGTAGCGGACAAGTTATCCATTCCGGCTTTGTCGTTGCTATATAAAGAAACAATTAAATCTGGGTCACAATTTAAAATAGCTTCCATGTCAACTTTTTGAGCTTTTGGTCCGCCCATTCCGCAAGATGGTAAGTTGTCCCACGTTTCGTGATGGACGATTTTGTATGGTCTAATTGCTAAAGCGTTATTTACAAAACCAAACTTATCAGCATTAGGCCCTTCAACATCGACTCTTTCAACTCCGGAAAGTAAAGATAAGTCGCCCACGTAGCTATATAGACGTAAAGCCCCCCCTCCAATGCAAACGATACGTTTTGCTTTTCCTGGTACTAGCTTTACTTCTCTTCCAATTAAGTCGGTTAAAGCAATTTCCTTCTCTTCCGTTACCGTTTCTTCAGTTGTTTTTGTAGTCTCGGTAGTACCTGCTGTACCGGTGTCTTCAGTAGAAGAAGTATCTCCAGTAGAAGGGACTCCGCAGCTAGTCAAAACTGCTAAAATGGTGAGTAGTAAGAATTGTTTTTTCATTTTTGTATATCCTTTTCAATATTAAATAAAGTAATGCCCCCATTATTTAGAATGAATTCATCATCTAAATTGAATGTCTTTTTCATGTTTTCGTTAGTTAAAGTTTCTTTTCCTCCTGAACATATAATCTCTTTCCCTTTTAAGAAGAAGAATTTATCTCCTAAGAAGGACGATAAGTGTATATCGTGCATAGAGATTAGGAATGTAATCCCTTTTTCTTTAGAAAGTTTTTTTATCGTTTTAGCTAAAGAGAACGAAGATTTTAAATCTAGATTTGAAGTAGGTTCATCCATCAAGACTAGATTTGATTGACTCGCTAACGATCTAGCTATCCCAACTTTTTGGATTTCTCCTCCAGATAATTCGTTGCAGTACTTATTTGCTAGGTGTGATATTCCGACTGATTCCATTGCAGCCATTATGATGTTTTTATCTTCTTTTGAAGAAAATATTGGAGAGAATGGCAACCTTCCTAAAGATACTTCTTCTTTTACTAATCTTGACGGAAGAATGATTTGTTGAGGCAAGAAAGAAACTATCTTTGCTAGTTCGTTTCTTTTATATGATTCAATTTGCTTCCCTTCAATTTCAATTGAACCTTCTTTTGGTTTTATTGAACCTATTAATGATTTTAGTAATGTTGATTTACCAATCCCATTCCTACCGATTAATATTCCTACTTCGCCTTTTGCTAAAGATAAAGAAACGTTTTCTAATACGTTTTCACCTCTTTTTGAATAAGAAAGAGTCAACCCATTTATCTTTAATTCCATTTGGACTGCCTCCTTGACGTAAGAAGTATATAGATAAAAACAGGTGCTCCAATTAAGGTAGTTAATGAACCCACTGGTAAATTGGTTCCTCTTACTAAGACTCTAGATAAAGTATCAAGTAGAAGCATAGATATTGAGCCTATAAGAGCAGTTAAAGGAAGCGACTTGGATGCGTTATCTCCAATTAATCTAGATACGATTTGAGGGACAACTAATCCTATAAATCCAATAATCCCGACAAAAGAAACCGTAACCGCACAGATTAAAGAGGCTAGAAGAAGGCAGATAAACCTTAATAGATTGGTTCTAATTCCAAGTGATTTAGCAACTTCCTCTCCTTCCATTAAGGCATTTATTCTTCTAGACAAAATTAGAAAGATGATAATGCTAGGAATAATAATTACAGCCATTATGCCTAATTGAAGGAAACTAGGTCTACTTAGATCTCCAAATGTCCAATAGACTGTGCTTGCTACATTCGAATCGCTAGAAAAATATTGGACTATCGCAGTCAAAGAAGAAAACAAGCCGCCTAAAGCTATTCCACATAAAGCAACAGTAGACGGTGAAAAGCCTTTGAATTTAGATAGGAATAAAACTATTAGGATTGCAATTAAAGCCATGATAAAAGAACAAGTAGAAACTAGATATGGATTAGTAATAGAAAGAACCGTATTGGAAGAGAAGTTTCCACTAGAGAAAATAACTAAGGCAATAGTAGCACCGAATGTCGCTGCTTCTGATACCCCTAAAGTAGAAGGGGAAGCCATTGGATTATTAAGGCAATATTGCATTATGGCTCCAGATAACGTTAATCCAGTTCCAACAAGCAAAGAAGCTATTACTCTTCTTAATCTTATATTCCCGATTATGATATTTGCCTTTTTGCTACCTGCTCTAAAAAGTCCTTTTAACATATCAAGGAATTCAAGTCCGCTAGAATCAATAAGCAAGGCAAAGAAAAAAGATAGAATCAAAATGAAAAACAATATACCTAGAGCTACAAAGTAAAGGGTATTCCTTTTCTTACTCTCTCTTTCTAGTTGATTAACGTCATCTATTCCCATATGCAAGGCAAATATTACGTTATTAATTGACAAAATGAAACAAAAAAGCACAATTTGTTTAAAACTTATCAAACATATCGTTAGTTTTGTCCGATAACTTTTAAATTATCAAACAATGTGTTACCATTTTAGTATGGATAAAAGAGAAGAAAAAACATTAAGGAAGGTTTACCAATCCTTTGCCTGCCTATTAAAAGAAAAAGGATATGAAAATTTAAGTGTTAATGACTTAATTAAAAAAGCAGAGATTTCTAGATCGACGTTTTACGCTCATTTTAAATCGACAAAAGACGTTCTTTCATCTTTCTGCGATTCTATTTTCGATCATGTATTTTCGTTGAAATTAGAGAAAGAGGCAGGGCATGATTTCTCCAAATCTAGGCTACTTTCTCCAACTAGATACCTAACACATATCTTCTATCATTTTTATGAAGATAGGGATTTGATTTCATCTATTTTGAATTCAGAAGGTTCTTATGTTTTCCTAGATGAATTAAAAAGACGTTCCCTTCCTTTTATGAACGATTTGATTGAAGAAGGATATATCAAATATGATGATATCCCTTCTAGCATGGTGTTAACTGTAACAACTGAATCCTTTGCCGCTTTGCTTTCAAACTGGGTCAAAGATGGATGTCTTTCTAGTCCAGAGCAAATGTGTGGATATTTCCTGACTTTCTTCTTTTCCCCAATTAGATAATTGACACTTTTGCATTTATGTAACGGTATGTAGTTTTTTTGAACGATTTTCCTTACACACGCGCGTAATTTGTACTATTATATTCGCGAAAGGAATTTTTATAATGGAAACAATTAAGATCCTTAAGGTAAAACAAAGTGTTTTAGCAAACAATGATACCAGGGCTAATGAATTGAGAAATGAACTTCGCAAGAAGAATATTTTTCTAATCAATGTCATGTCTAGCCCGGGCTCAGGAAAGACCACTTTGCTTGTAAACCTAATCAACAGATTAAAACAACATTTACGTATTGGCGTTATGGAAGCCGATATGGATGCTAAAGTCGATGCTGAAACTGTTTCGAGCAAGACCGGCGTCAAAACAATCCAACTCAACACAACTGGTGAATGCCATCTTGATGCTAAGATGACTAGCGAAGGCGTTGCAGGTTTAGGAGAAGATGAATTCGATTTGATTTTCTTAGAGAACATAGGCAATTTAGTTTGCCCAGCCGAATTCGATACAGGGGCTACATTGAATTTAGTAATCCTATCAGTTCCCGAAGGTGATGATAAGCCAATCAAATATCCTTTGATGTTCACTGTCGGTGACGCATTCGTATTTACTAAAATTGACGCTTTATCGCTATTCGATTTCGACTTCAAGAAAGCCGAAGAATCTATTCTAAAGGTTAATAAAGAAGCTAAGTTCTTCCCAGTATCTGCCAAAACAGATGAAGGAATGGAAAAACTCGCTTCTTATATATTGGAAGTTGTTACTTCCTATAAAAATCAATAATCCCAAATTAATTTGAAAGGAAATATATGGGTAAAAAAACAAACGCGGAATACATTAACGTAAACGCTAAGGTATTGCCAGAACAAAAACATGCCGAAGACTATTACAAAAATGGTCCTAGGAAAGGTAAGGAATTAAATAAGCCTCACCGTCCATGGGTATTAAAAGCTGCCCGCCACATCCAAGATTTGCCAGGTGTCATTGTTGGATATGCCGACCCTGAATACAAGGCCTTGGAATGCTGCATGACTGATGAAGAAGCCAAACTCATCTTGAAGATGAAACTTCTTGTAGACTATACAGTCGAAGAATTGGCCAAGAAGATGAAGTGGAGCGTAGAAAAGACCGCCCGCGTGGCTGAACATATGGCCGCTACAGGCATTCTTTCTACTGATCCAGCTGATCCAAATCATCTTGATGCGAACGGAAAGCCTCAAAGGACATATCACTTCACTATATTTGTCCCAGGTATCCTAGAAGCCTTGGTTGATAATG
>JALEUF010000184.1 GCA_022781015.1 Caryophanales bacterium | reverse complement strand
AGCTTTTTAAGGTACTTGACATCGCCGTCTGTAAGCCGAACCACATATTTCTTTGTTTTTGACATTGCTGAACCCCTCTCATAATTGATATGAGAATTATATCATAAATTAGTTCAAAAGTCAATATGTCAGTACACTAGTGGCTTCTGCGGAAGAGGCTGAAAAAATTGGAAAAAGTGACTTAGATGAATATAAAACTTTTGAGATTACAGAGTTGCAGAATGGATTTGACATAAATAAGGCGTATCTATTCCATGGTAAGTCTTTAATTAATAAAGAAAGGCACGTGTGTCTTCCTAGCTTTTTCATTTCTAGGAAGATTACAGATCAATTGGCAACAAATATAAAAACCAAAGGGACTCAAATTTTAGTTGGTTTTGGATGCAGTGGAAAAACATATGTTACAATTGATCTTGCTAGAAAGATTGTTGATAAAGATGTCTTTGTATTTCAATCCCGAGAACGAATAAATAATGAGGCTTTTTCATCATTGCTCCATAGGGAGAATTGCTTGATAATTGCAGATAGCAAAGTGCTTTCTGAGAAACAGATTGAAGATATTGTTCGAAGCGATTTAGAAAGGATTAAGCGGCAGAATTCATTTGTTATTATAGAAAGCAAAAGTAATCGTGATTTAGTGAGCCTTCTTTCACTTTTGAGAATAACGGATGCAATTAAGGAAAATGAACTAATTCCATATGAACTGAAAAATAAATTGACTGCAGAAGAAAGCAAAGAATTAAATGAAAAATTAGTCAAATCATCGTTTGGTATTTTTTCTAAAAGCAAGTCGATTTCTGACAATATTATTGATATAAGTGAACGATTAATCCAGAAAAGCCAATTTGATAGGATTACTCCCAGAATGGAAACTGTGAAAGATGTTGCTTGTTTAATTGCTTTAGCAACGATGGAAAAAATATATTCAGAGGATGTAGTTATTCTAAATCTTGAAGAAGAATTTTTTTCACAGAAAAAGAGTGCTTCTCCTTTAATCGAAGATGAAGGAACATGGGCTTTCGAAATAAGTGCAGGCAATAATTCTCAGATGAAATATGTGGTGAATGCGGAATATTGGTTATTTAATCAATTAGACAGCCTAGCGAAAATGAGTTTAGGGCAAGAAAAGATAATCAAGGCTTACCAATATATCGTTCAGAAAATCATTGAACATTATGGAAAACCAGATTTAAAGTATGAAAAAAAGGATGCACCATATAAAGAATATATTTTATTCGATAATATCAATCAAATCTTTACCTCTCAAGGAAATATTCTAATACGCGGCATATATGAGAATCTCAATGATTTATTATCCACTGTTCCAAATTATCTTCACCAAAGGGCTAAATGTTATATTAGATCTTCATATATAACGAATGATTCTAGGGAAAAGCAACAATGGTTAGCCCAAGCACAACGAGATGCGAGCTCGTCACATAAAATATTTGAAGAACGTTATATAGAGAGTAAGAATGAAAAGGTGCAAATCTCTTCAGATCATGCACTATATACGGTTGCACTTACATTATGTCATTTAGCAAAATTGGAAAATTATAAAAATTTGAAGCTAAATGAAAATGCTATTAATAATTTGTACTTGGCAGTATCTTCTCCATACAATTCAATGGAATTCATAAAGAAAGATAAGAATTATAATTACAACAATGTTATCGGAGAAATAATTACAACATTTGCTGCAGATAGATCTTTGATTCCAAGTGAAAAAGCACAAATGAATGTAGTAGAATTAATTAAAATTCAAATTGGAGAGAATTTTTAGCCTAATTTAGTCTGATGTATGGGATGCATGGGATTTTGATTTGTTTCTGAGAACTATTGGGGACAACCTGACATCAATCAAAAGGTGTCAATGTAGAGATATATGCTATTTGCAAGAAAATTCAAATTGCTTATTCAGTAGGGTTGTATGGGCAATTTAGTGAAAATGCAGACATCAAAATCAAGGTGTCATTGCACGTTGAGTGCGTGGTATTGATGTCAAGAGTGAACCCAGAGAAATAAGAAAAGTGTTGATTTTTAAGGCAACACCGCACAATTGCCAAACGAGCAAAAATATGATATAATAGATATATGGAAAGACAAATGACACTGGCAGAAATCAACGATGAACTTGG
>JALEUF010000121.1 GCA_022781015.1 Caryophanales bacterium | reverse complement strand
GAAGCACTAGGATCAAAGCCACAATAAAGAGTTTGCTTGCTCTCTAGCATTTCCCTAAGTTTTGCTTCATCGCTATATTGTTGGATGAGGCCTCTATAAATTAAATCATCAATAATGTTTTCCATGGGCATTATTCTATCTCAATAAAGATACAAAGCCAAACAAATAAAGTCCATTTTGGACATAAAAGAACTATAGCAAATCGATAACAAGGGCGACACCAAATGGATATTTTACTCTTTCCCATAAATATATTATAATTAACTCCCGATATGGAAGTTCCTTTATCTACTTGTATTGATCCCTTACTGTTAGAATCTAATCCGATTACCGTATATGGTATGCCGATGTGGGTAGCTTGGCTACTCATAGCGATAATGTTAATTATATCTGGCTTATTCAGCGCTTCAGAAAATGCTTTTTCTAATTGCAATAAATATCATTTTAAAGTCGAAGCCAATAAAGGAAACATCACATCTAAGATAATCGTTAGGCTAACTGAGAAATTTGAAGATACCTTAGTAACAGTCCTAGTAGGAAATAATATAGTCCAGACTTTGATGTCATCTATTTCTGCCGTTATTTTCTATAACATCTGTAAAGCTAATGGGATAAGTGGTTCATTAGAAGCCATATTTTCTGCCGGAGTCATGGGTGCTTTGGTATATATAGTTTCTGATACTTGCCCAAAGATATTATCAAAAGCCATACCAAATAGGATGGCGGTTATTCTAGCATGGCCTGATTTTATTGTCGGCATATTGCTTTTCCCTATCATATTTATATTTAGATATGTCTTAAAAGCAGTACACAAGATATTTAAAATCAAAGACGAAAATGTCTTATCTAAAGAAGATTTCATTGAAAAGGCCGATGAAGCCAAGCTCGAAGATGAACCTAGCGAAGAAAATGAGAATAACGAGGAATTATTTGAAGAAGACGAGATGAAGCTTCTTTCAAAAGCCTTTACTTTCGATTCGATCAAGGTTGAGCAAGTAATGACTAAAAAAGAAAACATAATTGCCTTGAAGGAAGAAGATTTAGTTGTAGACAAAGTAAATGATTTCATCATGAATTCAACTTTATCTAGATTCCCAGTCATTAATAACGAAGGTGAATATGTTGCCATATTAAGTCTAAACCTATATTTCGAGGAATATTCAAAAGACCCCCATCTAGATATTAGATCAATATTAATCCAACCAGTCTATGTTGATATCGATGAAACTCTAGGTGATGCTTTTGAGATATTAAACAAGGAACATTCCCACTTAGCCTTAGTAAAGAACAAGGATAACCAAGTTGTCGGGCTTGTCACTATGGATGATATTTTAGCAGAGCTAGTTGGCAAATTAGATACAGCCTCGACTCCAATAAGAAGGAAAAAGAAAGGAGAGAAAGCATGTTAATAACTATTTATTGCATAATATTATTTCTCCTTTTGATCGGCTCGATGTTATTTTCTAGTGCCGATATGGCTTTTGGTTCAGTTTCTTTAGCTAAATTAGAAAAGAAAGCCAATACCAAAAAAGGCAAGATTGCCTATAAATTAGCCAAAGGATATGACAAGACCATATCCACCATATTGCTTTGGAACGACGTCATAAATGCAGCACTTGATTCTATATCGACTTTATTAGGAATTAACGTAGCCATATCGTTAATGAATCTAACTAACCAAGATCAAATCGAAACAATGGGCCTAGTATTCTCCTTGGTCTTCCTAGTCATAAAAATCATATTCGGGGAGATAATTGCCAAAAGTCTAGGCAAGGTATTTAATCTAAAACTCGCGACTACATATTCTTATCCATTGTCATTTTGTTATTATTTGACTTTCCCAATCACTTTCCTTATGTCTGGATTTGGGACAATAGTTACATACCCTATAACCCATAATTTAAAAGATTATCAGACAAGTGATGAAGAACTTCATGAAATGGTCGATGAGATTGAAGAAAAAGGCGAGATTGATGAACAGGCTGCCGATATGATTAGGGGAACAATAGATTATGCGACTACCGAAGCTTTTGAGATAATGACCCCTAGAGCTAAAATATATGGGGTTTCTAATGAATATAAATTAGAAGATATATTATCTAATAAAGAAACTTTCCTTCATTCCAGAATACCTGTATATGAAGGGGATTTAGATAACATCAAAGGATTTATCAAAAGCAAGACCTTGATGAGATTAAAGCTAGAAGGAAAAGAAGATATCCCAGAAGATGCGATTGAAAAAGTAATATATATCCCTCATACAAAAGAGATTAATGATGTCTTTAACAAGATGAAGCAAGACCATATTGCAATGAGTGTTGTCCTTGATGAATATGGGGCTGCTGAAGGTATTATTACAATGGAAGACATCATTGAGGAAATAGTCGGCGAGATTTGGGATGAAAAAGACAAGGCAAATGAACCAGTATCTGAAAAAGCCGATGGAAGCTATGTAATAGATGGAATGATGACTTTACGTGATTTCTGCTTCCTATTCGATATTGATTTTGATGAAATCGATACAGAATATGTAACAATAGGTGGCTATTGCATTGAATTACTCGATGATAGATTTGCCAAAGTCGGCGACATAATACATTTTAAAAACCTCATCCTTGAAATAATTTCAATGGATGGTATAAAAGTTAAAAAGATATTAGTTAAAAAAGAAGAGACTGAAGAATGAAAAAGAATACAAAGCTAACTCTTATTTTAGGGGCATTGCTTCTTTCTTCATGCTCTTTTGCTAGATATAGTTCTAAATCTAGTTCAAGCGAAGAAACCACAACAACTAATGTAGTTACAACGAAAACTGATTCAGTTATTTCATCTAACAAAACTACTTCTAGTGAAGAAACTTCAAGTGAATCGAGCATTGAATCAAGTGAATCTTCTAGCTCAAGCGAGTCTTCTAGTAACGTAGAATCTTCCATTGATTCTAACGAATTGACTTCTTCCTCTAGTGAGTCTTCTAGTAGCGAAGAATCTTCTATTGAATCATCTAGCCAATCTAGTTCATCTAAACCAGAAATTAATGAAGATGGTTATTATAGAATCGAACCAGTCCAGTCTAATGAACCTTTTTTCAATGTCTATAACCTAGATGGTTCCATAGAAAAGACAATAAAGAAATCAGTCGAATCAGATTCATCTACTTGGTATATAGATCCAATGGATGTGGCCTTATATTATCAAGCCTATAGGGAAACTCCGATTAATTATTGTTTTAATGATCGATGGCAAGAAGGATCTACTAGCCAGGAACATTTTAATAAATATGGAAAATATGCAAGGTTCTATTCTAAAGATTATTTTAGAACCGATGGATATATGCAATCTATCCCTACTCCCCATGAATATAGATATTTCGAGATAGATATATCTAACGGGAATGATGGATATTCCTATAAATCTAGAAAGACTAAACGCCTAGTTGTAGTTTATAATGGCCTTACTCAATATACGAATAAATGTCCTGTAATATTTTATACGTCTAACCATTATTCTTCTTTCTTTGAAGTAACTAACTATGCAAGAAAATATAGTTCTAGTCCTTCTTTATCTTGGATTGGAAGTGAATTTGATGGAGAAAAAACTGGATTTGGGGATTATATAAAACCTCTAACCATATCAATATAAAAAAGAGCTCCCAAGGGGTTAAGGAGCTCTTTAGACAAAGGAGTTAATCCTTAAATCTTTAAACTACCAGAAGCGATAAGCTTGCCACTTTTCCTATCGAAAAGAAGAATTTCCTTACCAATGATATCAAGTTTGGCTTTCGCGCCGATTTTATAATCGACTCCGCCAAAGACAACTCCGGTAAGCAAATAATCTCCAATCCTAATCTTGACTGTAGTTTCCATACCAGTTGGAAGGGCGCTATAAATATCGCTTTCAATCTTGCCATCATCGTCTAGGGAAATGAATTCAGGCCTGACACCGATTATAAATGAATCAGGATCGACATCATGCATTTCATCGCTCATCAAGGTGCCACTAACTTTCGCAATTGCAAAGTTAAATGGACGGTCGGCATTTACTTTTTCGACAAAATGCTTATTCTGTCTTTCTTGTTCTAATTTAGCTTTGTTGTCTTCGATTTCTTTGTCTCTTTCTTTCCTAAATTCATCAATGTTGACATATGTATTAGGTTTAAAAGTAACATCTACATCATCGAATATCCTAAGTTTAATATCGTCTTTGACTTGTTTTCCCTTGGCCTCAATAAAATTAATCGAAGGAGAACCGATAAAGTCTGCGACAAATAGATTATTAGGATTCCTATAGACATCTAATGGGGCTTGGTATTGTTGAAGTACCCCATTATTGATTAAACAAATCTTAGTAGCCAAAGTCATGGCTTCTTGTTGGTCATGGGTAACATAGACGAAAGTCGAACCAGTCTCGACATGAAGACGTTTTAATTCACTTCTCATCTCTAATCTTAATTTGGCATCCAAGTTAGAAAGAGGCTCATCCATGAATATGACTTTTGGTCCAGGGGCCAAAGTACGTGCAATGGCAACTCTTTGTTGCTGTCCTCCTGATAATTCAGAAGGATATCTATCCATGAATTCCCCGATATGGACAATACGGGCAACATGCCTTACACGAAGATCAATTTCCTCGCTATCGAGTTTTCTTACCTTCTTGCACACTTCTCCATCAAGAAGATATTCACCAGCTTCATTTAATGTATATCCCTTGCTTTCCACTTTAGAGATAACCTGGTTAATATTCTCTTCGTATTTAGCAATGGCAGCATCTGCAACTTCTTTTCTTTCTTCCCCATTTTTTTCTTCTAGGTGGAGATTAAATATTTCTTTAGCAGCAGACATCGAAACCTTAAATCCATCGATAATGAACAATAAGGCTTTATCTTTTTCAATCTTATGGTCCTTGTTATAGGCATAAGTTACGAATTTAACAACATCATCGCTTCTTTTCAAGGCGTTGATTATCGAATTGTATTTAAGATAATCGCTAGAAATGACACTCATCTCACCCTTATATTCTTTTAAGCCAAAGGTGATGTTATTGTAGACAGTCATATGTGGCCATAAGGCATAGTTTTGGAACAAGAAACCTACATGTCTATTTGAAGCAGGGACATTAATTCCTTCTTCTGAATCGAATACAGTTTCCCCTCCAATTTCAATATGGCCGGAAGTTGGGGTTTCTAGCCCAGCGATCATTCTTAATGTAGTAGTCTTACCACATCCAGAAGGGCCAAGTAAGGTAACGAAGGAATTATCTTCAATTACCATATCAAGATGGTCGACGGCATAGAATCCGCCCCACTGTTTACATACATTTTTCAATACAATCTTAGGCATATTATTTACCTCCACCAATGCCTTTATCGATGCTAGCCCCAGTCAAGAGGTTAACTAAATAATTAACTAATAGGATTATAACTACAAGCAATAAGTTTGCTGCATTCTCCAATGCAGGAATTCCATCTGCATTAAGGAAGAACATGAATCTAGTAAGGACGATATCATCTGGTCCGATAAAGACGAATAATGATAATTCCCTCATACATGATATAAATGGAAGTAGATATCCAGATATAAATGCACTCTTTTGGATTGGGAAGATGATGCGTGTCATTCTCTTCCACCATGGGATATGTTGTATTATTGCAGCTTCTTCTATTTCTCCAGATAGCTGCATCATTGCGTTTAGTGATGACCTAGAGGAGAAAGGAATATATTTAATCGTACCGACAATAACACAAGTCCATAAAGCTGGCCACCATAATGATCCGACTGCTACTTTCATGGAAGTTGCAAGCAAGAAGAATACCAAGGACAAAGAAATCGATGGGATTAAATATGGGAAGAAAGCTAATCCGTTAACGAAATTCGCAAATTTGGATTTCCTTTTCTTGCTGACCGCATAGCCAATTAATAAGCCAAAGGTACCAGCAAAAAGAGAACATAAAACAGATAGTAATAACGATCCACCTAATGACCTCCATACCTTCTTTTCATAGAAGATACCATGCAAGTCATTTCTAATGACGTCTTTTGAAGTCCAGGCTTCAGGAGTCAATCCAGAAGAATAATCCCCTGGATTTGGAAGGAAGGATTCAAGGCCGAATGACACCATTGGACCAATGCAGAAGAAAGTAACAACGATGCAGAATATTGCCCCGATGACATATTTTCCTGCCTTACCAAGGTTATGGACGGATACTTGTCCAGATTTACCCGTGACGGTAGTAAATTGCTTTCTTGATCCAGTCTGGATTTGGTTCATGGTCAAGATAATGACTCCAATTAGGATTAGGACAATAGACATAATTGCCCCTGCTCCACGTTGGTATCCTCCACTACCTTCAATACAATATTTCATCCAAGTAGCAAGAACTTCATAATTAATCGGCTTACCTAATGTAACTGGAACAGCATAGCTAGACATAGCCGAAGAGAATACTAGCAATATTGTTGATAATAAGGCTGGTTTTAGAATTGGGACTGTAACTTTGAAGAATACTTTCCACTTAGGGATATTAAGAATTGTGGCAGCTTCTTCTAGATTAGAATCCATATTTCGCAATACGCCACCAATGAGAATATAGGCAAATGGGGCATAATGTAATCCTAATATCAAAGCAATCGGGAAAAAACCGTAAACAAACCATTGAGGGGCAGCTAGTCCAGTAAGAGCCTGGAATTCACCAACATACCCACCAGGGAAAGCCGTAGAGATAAAGAAATTCTTCCAGAATAAGGCAAGAGTCCATTGTGGCATGATATAAGGGAAAATGAATACTGCCGAGATGAATTTCTTGAACCTCATATTCGTTCTACAAATCAAATAGGCTGCTAACCCACCAAATATAATGGCAAAAGCACAAGTTAGTACCGATATTAATAAGGAACGGAAGAAAGGTTTATAAAAGATGTTCCAAGAATATTGTTTTTGAAGTGCTAGTCCTGGCTGGAAATCCGCAAATACTTCATAGAAATGGTAGAAAGTCCAATCACCACTTTCAGCATCTGGGACAAATTCATTTGGCCCAACAGTCAAAGAAGTTTCAAAAACAGATAGAATTGGAGCAATATTTAGAATAAGCAATACGATAGCAAAAACAACTAAGATGGTATTGGCAGGAACGCCAAAAAAGGTAAGTCCTTTCCTAAGATCCCTCTTAACTACTTTTGTAAACGATGGCTTGTTTACGCTGTTTTCCATAATCTTCTCCAAAAAAGAAGGGGAATAGAAACTATCTACTCCCCTTTTAACAAATACTATTATTTAGCGGCAATAGCCCTGGTAATGAAGGCCATGACGGAATTGTATTTAGTCTTGATGTAAGATGGGGTTTCAATGACGGCGGCACCCTTAGATGCATCATTCCACCAATCAGAGGTTGGGTCATTTAAGCATGGGAACTTATTGACTCCATCGACATATCCATTCTTTGTCCTATCTTTATTAATAGATGGCATGGTTGGATAGTCACCTACATCCACTGCCCAGACGCTATATCCGGTTTCAGTTGTAGAAAGAAGATTTATGAAGGCACATGTAGCATATGGGTATTTGGCATTTGGCATGACAGTTGGATAATGTTTATACATGAATCCGCCAAATCCTTTCATGGAAGAAGCACCCTTAGTAGCACCATTATCATTATCGGAGCCTAAGGCACCGATAACTAAATTGGCTTTAGTGATAGCTTCACTTTCCTTGACGTTTTGGATCTTGGAATAGACAATCCAGCCAATATCGCCAGGAGTTTGGGCTAATTTGTTGACGGCTTTGCCATCATCATCATGGAATACGGCATTCTCAATGAACTTATCAATGAAGGCATAGGCATATTTTTGCTTTTCGCCATAACTTGCATAAGTAGAGAAATCAATATTCTTATTGTCATTAGAAGCATCTTCGTAGGCTGCTTTTAATTTATCGCATTCTTCATCGCTAGTAAGCATGATTAACCAGTCCATGTTGACGTTTTCATTACGTGGGTCCATGGTATCTAGCTTGCCTTTATATTTAGAGGCAGTGACATCCCAGACATTATCAATGACCGTATCGCCGTTTTTATTGTTGGCCATCCAGGTCTTGAAGTTATATTGAAGGGCGAATGGATCTCCATCACGTTCGATATTGACTCCAGTTGCTTCCTTCAATTCTTTTGGAATGTAGTTAACAAATGTATCTAGGTTCTTTCCTAATTGATAACCATCTTGGAGAGTGGCACCGGAATATCCATCTTTGACGTTATTTTCGATTTCGGCCAACAGGGTAGTATAGATTTTGCCATCGACTGTAGTAGAATATTCAAGTGGGCTAGTGATACCTGGATTATGCTTTTGAAGTTCGGCAATAAAGGCATTTTTAGCATCATCTTTGCCACCACGGCTAGTAGTAGCTAGGAATTTAAGCTTTCCAGAGGTACCAAGTTCATCGGCCGCCTTCTTGAATAGCTCGTCACGAGTCAATGTCATGGCGTCTTCAACAGCTAATTCGACGGTTGTCTTTTCTCCATCGCTTTTAGCTGGTTTGTCTTGCCCGCAAGAAGCA
>JALEUF010000033.1 GCA_022781015.1 Caryophanales bacterium | reverse complement strand
TTGACCGCCAAATCCAATTCAATAAACCTGAATTTATTGACCGTAAGGCCATATTAAGACACTTCTTATCTAAGTTAGATTTAGATGACGGGATTACTTTAAAAGAATTAGCCAAGATGACCCCAGGATGCAGTGGCTCTGATTTAGAGGCTATTGTTAACGAAGCATCTATTAAATCGATATCTGAAAGAAGGAAGAGCATATCTATTAACGATTTCTCTTATGCGGTTAATAGAATCCAGCTTGATGATGTACCTAGGATTGATAATGGAGATACGCAGCGTAGAAGGATTACAGCCTATCACGAAGCAGGGCATGCCTATATGACTTATTGTCTTATGAGAGATAGAGTTGGGTCTGTATCTATATTACGTCAAGGGGATACTAATGGAGTTACTAAGGTTTTAGCTGAACAAGAAGTAGAAGCAACTTCATTTACTGACTTAAAGAATTCCTGCATGATTGGATTAGGCGGATATATCGCGACAAAAGTTTTAACGGGCGATTATTATTGCGGGAATACATCTGATCTAGAAAATGTCTGCAATATGGTCAATAGGATGTTAAGAGAAGGATTCTATGGGCCTAAATACATAAGGATAGAAACCCATGATTATTCTTATGGACCATTTTCTAGCCAATTATTAAATGATGCGCAGGAAAAAGGATCCTCGATTGTCCAAGAATTAATGGATGAAACGGAAAGGATTATTGAAAACGGTGAAGATGAAGTTAGGGCTTTAGCAAAAGAATTAATCAATAAGTCATCGTTATTATCTTCTGAAGTAGTAGAGATATTTGATAAGGTCATCCAAAAGAAGAATGAACTACCTAAGGTAGATATATTAAAGCTTCCAATACCTACTACATTCCCTGCTTATAAAGATATCTTGAATCTATGTCTTAAAAAATCTAAGGCTGTCCATATTAGCGATATCCAGATGTATGGCAAGGGAATGGGATTCCCGTCTGCATCTAAGCTATTCAACCACTTAGTAAGTGAAGGTATTCTTGATAAAGATGGGAACATCCTAATTAATAAGGAAATCATCAAGAAACGTATAGAGATGATAGATTAAAACATAATAGTTAATGAGCTGAAACGCAGGAGAAATCTTGCGTTTTTCATTTTCCATATACGTAATATTTATTTAATTATCCAGATTTAATCGATATTTTTCATATAAATTCAAACAAATATTCATTAGTTACATTAATGATGTTGCATTAGGTTTCAAAATAATAATGGTCCAATGGTCGGGCCGTCGTTAATAAATATAGGAGAAGAAGGTAATGATGAAGTTTTTAGGATTTATATTTCTAGGATTAATTTTAGTTGGAATTGGTATCGCTTTAGTTAAATTTGGCTTATTCGATTTGGTAGCTAATTGGATTACTAGCTTTGTTAAGTAAGGGTATAAATAAATATGGAATTTAGCAAAGGTGATTCTTTCATCTTAAAAGGAAAAGAAGCAAAGATTATTGATGTTTTAGGAGAAGGCGGACAGGGGGAAGTATATCTAGTTTCTTATAATAACCATCATTATGCATTTAAGTATTATAAGAAAACCCCATCTGAAGATTTTATATATAACCTAAAGATGAATATATCTAAAGGTAGTCCATCCCCTGATTTCCTATGGCCAAAGGAAATGGCTGAATTTGATGATGATACATATGGATATCTAATGGATTTAAGACCAAAGAATTATGTTTCGTTCATTTCTTATCTAACAGGGACGAATAGGTTTAAAAACCAGACTACCTTCCTTAATTGGTGTATCGAATTAGTCAAAAGCTTCAAATTGCTTCATGAAAGAGGTTATTCATACCAGGATTAACAAGATCTTAGTTTCTTCTTGGATACGAACACAGGGCATAAGTTGATATGCGATAACGACAACGTGACGGCTCATAAAAGAAGCCTAGGAGTATTAGGCAAGATGAGATATATGGCCCCTGAAATCGTTAGGGGCGATAAATTAAGGAAAAATGGACCAAGGCAAATGCCAGATACCCATTCGGATAGGTTTTCTTTGGCTATCATTTTATTTCTTGCTTTATGTCTAGGTAATCCATTCGAAGGAAGATGTCTACAGAAATATATGATTATTGA
>JALEUF010000018.1 GCA_022781015.1 Caryophanales bacterium | reverse complement strand
ACCGATATGGTAAATGCCCATTTAAAAAGGTTAGAAAGAGGTGAATGTAAGCCTCAAAGCTCTAATGTATTCATTAATCTAGTCGGTAATCTTGAACGTTGTGGTGACCACTTGAATTTTATTGCCGAACGTTCTTGTTCTGATTTAAATAAAGGCGATGTAAATAGTAACATTTCGTTACATCCATAAGTTATTAATTAAAGAAAAGGGAATCATCAAAAAATATTTTTTATCTTTTATAAAGTTTTGCAATTTCAAGTTGCGCAGTTTCATAATCAATCTTTCCAGAAGAATACGACTGGATAATTTTTAAACCTTCTTCGCTTGGCATCGTTCCGCCAACGGTGGCGATTGAAATTGGAAAATCTAAGTACGCTTTATCTTTTGCTTTTTTAATACCTTTCATGTAGACATTACTTATAACAGCATCGTGCTTCACACGTTTAAATCCTTTCTAAGTTCGCTAGTATTCTTATATTTTTTAGCTTTCTTTTTCCAAGAAGAAATATCATCAACTTCTTTAAAAGCTTTCAAGGTTTTCTTCGATTCTAATATCGATGTACTCATAGATTTTAACTCCATAATCAGTATAGGAATTTCAATTACATTTTAAAGCAGGTTAGATTACGATTCATTTTTTATGAAGCAATAATTCTATTTTATTCAACTTGTTTTACGTTCATATTTTTTAACGTTGAAAAGTGTTTTAAGGCACACCGCTAAAAGGATATATTTAAGGCTATTCCCCCAAGCATTAGGTAGCCTTAAATTAATTCCATTCATATTGATTCGAACCGCCTAATGTATTCGCTTGCAAAAAACCGCTTATAATCAAATAAATTTACGGTAAATTGCAAAAAGTTAGGTTTTTATACGTTTAGAATTTGCAAATTTGGAAAAGTAATAAAAAAGAACCAATTTTCATGGTTCAATCTTACAAGTCTGGGGCGCGATACGGGAGTCGAACCCGTTCATGTCCGGTTCACAGCCGGATGTGTTCACCGTTTCACCAATCGCGCCACGGCTAGAATAATATACTCAGTTAACGGCTCTACTTCAACTCTTTTTTGTTCAAATAGTAACCGATTCTAGATTTTCCTAGTTTAAGAAATGGAAGTTCCCTTCTTTTAACTAATATAGAAACTCCATGGTCTTCTTGATTTTCCATTAATTCAATTGCCTTTTCAGGAGGATAAAACTTAGTTTCCTTTATAAGCAAATCTCCGCTAGAAACAAGATTGTTTCGTCCAAAAGAAATAACTTTTGCAAGGAAATAATGGTTTTCATTCCTTCTAGAAATTAGATTGTAGGAATCTTTTACAACTCCTAATTCTTCTAATATTTCAGCCTTACAACCCACTTCTTCTTTTATTTCCCTAAGAAGACCTTCAACTAGAGTTTCTTTCTTTTCGATTCCTCCTCCAGGGGTTTCAAAATAAGTTTGTTTACCAAATGCATCATCTCTAGAAACTGTATGTAAACAAATGTTACCTTTTTCATCAAATAATATAGCCCTGGCTATTATTCTTTTATGGGGTGTACCGCCTTTTGGATATTGGTCATCAATTAATGTGAGTGAAATTTTCATAATAGCATTATAATATCCTAGTCGAAAGAAATGGGTAACAATGTTTGTAGTAAAAAATAGATTAATATCATTGATAGGAAGAACGATTGGATTTATATTGTTTCTAGTAGCAACTGTTTTCTATTTTCTTCAAATTGGTTCTCCTTCAGAAGCCTTAATTTATTTCAACGTCCAATCATGTTTACTTTTCCTTTTGATTTTATTTATCGAGATTATTTCTAATTCAATTGACTTAAGACATGGGATTAAAGGAATTCCTGCCGGAATTAACATGAAGGTAGCGTTACCTTGCATTTCTTACGCCTTAGTATCTGGAATAATTTATTTTACGGTTACAATTAGGGAGCATGAAGTAGCCTATTCAATTCCAGGTTTGTTATTTAATTTAGGCCTTATAATAATTCCTTTATGTGACTTCCTTTTCTTTGATGAAAAGGGTAGCGTTAGATGGTATAACGCTTTCTTCAGCATGATATATCCTTTATTCTATTTGGTATTTGTCATGCTTAGAGCATATATCTGGCCAAATGATTTATTATATGGAAGCCAGACATATCCTTATGATTTCTTAAATCCAAAAAACCCATATTATTTAGCATACGTATTCGCTACTTTCTTAATTCTTTATGCCTTTAATCTAGTAATGATGTTAATAAATAACCTTTTATCAGGAAAATATTCCTATTTATTTAGGAAAGACGAATAAGGTTCTTCTTTTGTTAACTAAGTAACAAATAAATATAAATACGTAACCTGAGAAATCAAGAATCACATCATGGATAGTCGCACTTCTTTCTAATGAGAATAATTGGATAAATTCACCTAGGTTAGATAAAACAAAGGCATAGATAAGAAATAGTAATGTAGCTTTGTTGCTTTTAAATTCTTTCCAAATCATGAAACCGAACAATCCATCTAGCATGAATAAACCAAAATGGCCTAATATTTTCGCACCCAAGGCTACCATTGTCTTAAGTTCAAAATCGTTAAGTTGGTTAGCAAAGAATATCCTATTGATAAAATTAGCCACTTCCCCACCTTCGTTGATATTGTGTTGCTGGGTATAGGTAGATGTATAAAGAATAAAAGAAGAGATAATTATCTCGATAACTATATAAATAATTAGTCTTCCCTTTTTCATAAAACTAATTATGCAACAAAACTAGATATTAGTTTAGGAAATCCTAGTCGAATCATAATTATTAAATAGATAGCTGCAGTTAGACAAAGGCATGCACTTAAACATTTTTCCATACCATCTTTTGGGCTTTCCACTTCTAGAAACATAAAGCAAAAGAAAGTACGGAGCATGGTCTAAAATATAGGTTTTTGCATACACGAGTTCCTTATTTTCTCTTAAGTAAAAAACAAAATTAGGCTTCTTGACTAGATTAGTTATCTCTATTATGTCATTAGGATAACTATTAGGCCTCTTACTAGCTAAGGCATCTAGGAAGCCTTCGTTTAGAAAAATAGAAGGGTTGCTTGTCAATGTAATGTTTAGATTTTTTTCAACCTTAGAAGAAATTCGGCCTACTTTTATAAAATTTTGATTGTTGTCCATATAAATATGTAGCCAACCACTTAACAAAACGGCTCAAAAAGTTTTTAATTAATCCATGATTAAATATAGTAAAAAAGATGACACCTCGTTTGCCCCAGGAATAACATTAGCCTTTTATCTACTAGAAAATAGGAAAGAAGATATTATTAGGATCTATATTTCTCCATCACTAGAAAGAAAAGAGACTTATTTTAAATTAGTATCCTTAGCTAAAAACTCAAAGATTCCATTGATAGAAAACAACGCCAAGATATTTAAAGATATCGCGAACAAAGATAACTGCATGGTTATCGCTGAATTCAAGAAAAGGTTTAATCCATTAGAAAAAGATGCCCCACATCTAGTCTTAGTCAATCCTTCTAACATGGGTAATCTAGGTACGATTCTTCGTTCTTGCTTGGCTTTCAATATTAATAACGTTGCCTTAATATCTCCATGTGCCGACCCATATGACCCAAAGACCATTAGAGCATCCATGGGTTCAATATTTTCAATTAATCTAACTATATTCCCTAGCTTTGAAGAATATAAAAAGCTATATTCAAATCATCACTTCTACCCATTCATGTTAAAGGCCAAAAATACCCTTGGAAATATAAAAATATCTAACCCATATAGCATTATTCTTGGAAATGAAGCTACTGGATTAGATGATTCTTATTTAAATGAAGGCGAGCCAGTTTTAATCAAGATTAGTTCAAAAGTAGATTCGCTTAATCTAGATAACGCCGCTAGCATCGCTTTATATGAATTTGCTAAATCTATTTAGTTTTTATATAGACAACCCCAAATGCTCCAGGACCCCAATGGGCAGCAATCGAAGCAGACATATCTTCTTCGATATTTAAATTGATTCCATTTGTCTCTAATAACATTTTTCCTAGTCTATCTAGATTTTCTTTGTCCCTAGTATAAGAACCTATAACTGGATATCTAACATCTACCTTATATTTATTCACGTAATCGCAGATATAAAACATTCCTTTCGTCTTTCCCCTAACTTTTGTTAAAGATAATAAGGCTCCATCATTAAAAGTAATAACTGGGATAATCTTCAATATTTTTCCAATCATCCAAGCACTTCTTTTCAATCTTCCTCCCCTAAGCAAATAATCTAGGGTTTCAGGAACGGCAATAATTACAACCCTTGAAGATAAATCATCTAGGATCTTGACTATATCGTGTAAATCTTTGTCTTTGTTCTTTATTTCTTCTTATGCTAATAACCTAATTCCCCCCACTGCACTTTTAGAATCATAGACAACTACATTGCTATTAGACGCAAACATGGCAGTCAAGGCAGAAAAGGTAGAAGATAGTTTACTAGAGATAGTAATTAGCAATACTTGATCCCCGTTTTTTGTATAATTCTCGACCATTTCCGAAGCAACATTCATGTATGGTAAAGATGTCTTCGGGAAGGAGAATGCACCTTTTTCTTCCATAAGTTCATATAATTTTCTAGAGTCAATATCGACTCCATCCCTATATTCAATGCCCTTATAGCAGACTCTAAGTGGCAATATATCTATCCCTAATTGTTTAGCTTCTTCTTGAGTAATTGAGGAAGAAGAATCAACGATAATTCTTAACATAAAGAAATAACCCTCCTTTAAGTAAAACGAGGGTTATTATACGCTAGTAATAATTTTATTAATTAAATATTCCTAAAAACTTATAGAGGCAAGTCCTTATGGTCGAAATAATATATACCTGTTCCATAAGTAACTAAGGCGATACCAATGAGGGCAATTAATTTAAACCAATATATTGGATCTCCATCCATAACAGCAAGTCCATCATATAAAGATAATATAGTTACGTAATTGAAGTAATTCATCGTAGTTATTCTTACTGTTCCTGGGATAGCACTAGTTCCGAATAAGCCTAGGATTGAGCAGATGAAGAAGGAAATATTAATACCGCCACCAGTTCCAATGGCTTTCCCACTCTTATTAAAGAAGCAAGAAGCCAAGAAGCAAATTCCAGAAATCCCAATCATAAGCACGCAGGAACCTAAGGCATATAAAGTAATATCGTGGACTGATAATGATTGAATTAAGTCTCCTCCACCTACTTCTATACCTATTTGCCTACTAACAAGGGCACCTAGATATAAACATAATCCAAGGAATATTTCAGTCAAAACTAGGTATATGGCTTCAGTAAATACGAATGTCTTACGTTTAATCGGGGTAGTCAAAGTAAAGGCAAGCGAACCATTCTCTACCTTAGAGGCAACTAGATTAGAACTTAATACAATCGTATAAACCAAAGGCAGCAAGACGCAGGCTAATCCAAATGAGACGACCCCGACGAATATACCATAAGTATTCATCTCTCCCATTTCGGTTAGGGAATCCTTAACTGCAGTTGGAAGTTGATCAATGATACCTAATCCAGAAACAGAAGTAGCGAATACCATCGATTCATTAGAGTTATATCCTCTTTCTTCTCCAAGTCTAAGTAAAGACCTATAAGAAGCAATTCCGCTTGACCCATATGCATAAATTGAGTTAGTTAAGGTCTTCCCTGACATTGATGTAGAAGAGGAAGGGATGTCTTCAATATTCTTATAGGAAGTGTTGTATTTCTTGTTATATTCTTCAAGTACTAAAGACTTGGCTTCCACGACTACTTCATCGATTACCCTATTTTCTATAGCATTGATATCAATACCGTCTTCGTTAGTATATTTATCTTTATTCGCGATGAAATCATCAAGGAATTTATCAAGTCTAGTATAGGCTTCATCTAGGCTTGGTTTGGCTTTTTCTTTAGCCTCAGCGATTTGCTGTTCGCTATAAGGGACTCCAGTCAAGATATCCTTATGCATTTTTTGGGCTAAAGAAGAATCACTAGGCATTCCTCCGGTTACTTTTACAAATAATTCAGGCTTATAGGAAGTAAGCTTAATTTCTTTTACAACTGGAGTTCCATCTTCATTTAGATCACCAGTTTCTTTATAAGTAATAGGATAGCCTAAATCATTAGTAACCCATTCGACTGGAAAAGATGGAAGGTAATCATAATAGGCTAAATCTTCCATAGTCTTCTTGGCTTCTTTAGTAATGGCTGGTTTTAATACCTTGCCTAATTCAATGTTTTTATTTGCCAAGAAGGCATCTTTATCAACGTTATAGGCTTCTTTTATATCTTCGCAGATATCGCTAGCCATCTTCTTTTCACTAGAAGAAGCAAATGTTGGAAGAAGTTCTAGAGCCGTCTCGAACTTAGCCTGTTCAAAAGTCAAAGTAGGAGTTATCTTGCCATTAGAATCAAAGCCATAACAATTCTCTAAATTAGTAACAGCAACATTAATAGCATCTAATACTTCATCTTTTTCTAATCCATATAAGGAAATTAAGTCTCCATAAGTGAATTTAGCAGGAACTTTATCTCCAAGTGAATTAGGCATGTCTAATAAGGTATTTATAGAAGGATTGACCGATTCAAGTAATCCCCATTTATAATCAAAATTAGAATTTCCATATCCTTTTTCGGAATAGAAAGAAACATAATTCGGAAGTATGCAGGAAACTAAATCCTTCTTGAAACCTTTTTCCATGGTATTTAAAGCAGTGTTATAAGCTGTTGTAGCAGATTTTATCCCAGCAGCCTTTTTAGCGGCTTCATCCCCTGCTGTAATTCTATAGGATAGATTATAAGCAGTATTTAACGCTCCCATTCCAGTTGAAGTTTCAGAGGAAGTAATTTCTTTATTGGCAGTATCGACAAAAGATTCGATTTGGCCTAATCCATCATCGATTTGAAGATATCCTTCGGCTGAAGAAGTATATAAAGCATATAAAGATACGGATGAAGTCTTTAAGGTAGTTTCTTCTGAAGCCGAATCAAACAAAGAAGACAAGGCATCTTTAGTCGCATTGATATTTAATGTAGACATGATTGATACGATAAGGATGATTATCAATGCATTGCCTAAGCCGACAATAAGAGAATAAAGCCAGTTGCTTTTTAATTCTTCCTTGAAAATAGCTGTTGAGAAAATACCACTCCTTTTCTTATTCGTGGTGATAGTTGGCAAATTTAGGTTTTGATTTTCCTTTTCCATTTTATGCAACCTCCTCAAAATAACGTTTCAAATCGTATTTGACTTCCGAGAAGAATTTGAGTTTTGTATGTTCAAGTTCTTCTAGAAGTTTGTTGATGTCTTTTTTATCTACCCTTATTGTAACTTGATTATATTGTTCTTGCCTCCTAATAATGTTTTTCCTTTTGGCAAATTCTTTATAATCAGTCTTGTCTTGGAATTCGATTTTATAATCCCTAAAAGGACAATTAGCAATGTCATTTACATTAGCAATGTTGATGCATTTGCCTTTTGAAATATGCATGACTCGATCGCATACTCTTTCGAGTTCTTCAACCGAATTCGATGACATAATGATGGTACGTCCCGCTTGTTTTTCTTCTAAAACTAAATTTAGTAGTTCATCTCTCATCAAGGGATCTAGTCCAGTTGTTGGCTCATCTAATAAGATCAATGGGGAATCTAGCATCAAGGCTGAAACAATAGCTAATTTCTGTTTCATCCCTTTTGACATACGTTTTGGATATGCCCTTGCATCAAGTTGGAGTCTTTTGATGATTGAAGTAGCTTTATCAAAATTAGTAACCCCACGTTTTGCCCCGAATGTAGTTAGGAATTCTAATCCTGTCTTGGCTTCCGGGAAATTAATCTCGCCAGGAACATAGCCAACGTAATTCTTAACAATAGAAGCTTCCTTATATGTATCATGACCATATATATAAGCCTCTCCTGATGAAGGTTTTACAAATCCCATCAATAGACGTAAGAAAGTAGTTTTGCCTGCCCCGTTTTCTCCAACTAATCCAAAGCATTCGCCTTGCTTAATCTCTAGATTCAAGTCAAAGTCGCCTCTATCTTGGCCATAGTCTTTTGTCAAAGAGACGGTCTTGACGGCGATTATATCTTCTTTTTTAGTTAAGTCCGACATATGACCTATCCTCCTTATAAAATGACATAAAGTAATCTTCTAGGGTTTCTTTTATCTCACCTAAATCCTTAACCTTGAATTTGGCCATATCTTTAATTAAAGACAAAGAATCTTTTTCATTAATGACCACGACGACTTGATGCTCTTTATTTGTTTTATCAACAATCTTCCATTTTTGGCTCTTCTTCTTAATGAAAGAGTCATATTCATCTTTAGAAGCAAAACGAATCTTATATGTCTTATTTTCTTTGTGTTTCAATGATGCCGAATCAAACAAAGAAACGATTGAACCGTCTTTAATAATTGCAATCCTATCGCAGCAAGAATCTACTTCGGAGAATATATGGGAAGATAATAGCATCGTCTTTCCTCTTTTCTTTTCTTCTTCGATTAAAGAAAGGAAACGTTGCTGCATCTCTGGATCTAGCCCAGAAGAAGGTTCATCCATAACAATGACATCTGGATCAGACATAAAGCAAGATACGACTGCAAGTTTTCTTTTTCCTCCAGTAGACATATCCTTACAAAGCATTGATAAATCTAGCCCGAAATAATCAACTAAATAATCTCTTAAAGAAAAATCGGTCACTCCTTTTAAAGAAGCCATCTCATCAAGGAATTGTTTCCCGGTAAGTAATTTTGGAAGGGCAACTTCTCCCATTAGATATGAAGTGGATGCCATTGCGCCACTTAAATTCTTATAAGCTTCAATGCCATTGATGGTTGCCTTTCCTGAATCAGGTTTTGAAAAGCCCATAAGATGGCGTATGGTAGTAGACTTTCCAGCCCCGTTTGGACCTAAAAAGCCAAAGCATTCGCCTTTATGAACAGAGAAAGAAACATTGAAAATGCCCCTGCCTTGTCCATAATCCTTAGTAAGTGAATCAATAATTATTATGTCTTCGTTTTCCATTCTCCCTCCTCCTTCTTAAATTTAGTTTACCCTTAAAAGGCATTTGCTACTATAATCAGTATTGAAGTTCGGGCAATGGACAAACCCTAACAAGTGTCTAAATTTTTTATGGATCAGAGAATTGTCAAAACAAATAACGCTTTATCAGAAGCATTGTTCCACTTGATGGAAACTAAGCTAATTGAAAACATTACCGTAAACGAAGTTTGCAAAAAGGCTAATGTCAGAAGAGCAACATTCTATCAGCACTTCAATGATAAATATGATTTATTTGCTTTTATGGCATATCGTACTAGAGTCGAATTCTTTTCCTATAATATGGAAAACATAACTGATATCACGTTCTTCATTCAAACTTTGGCAGGAAGATGTTTCCATGTATTCGATAAATATAGAAAATTAGTTAAAAACAATGCAATTTCCACTTCCTTTTTATTGTTAGAGAATATTTTTACTGCTGAATTAAGCGAAGCAATAAAGGAAAAAATAACCCAACTGAAAACTCTTTCTCTTATAACTGGGAATATCGATTTCTTAACAAATGCCTATACAGGATGCTTAGTCCAAATCATAAAATGGTGGTTTAAAGACGATACAAAAGAAACCGATAAAGAGATAATCGATCAGTTAGGAATCTTTTTATCTAACAAATAATTATTTAAGTACTTTCTTGATAAAGTTAAGTCCTTTCTTGCTATAAGGATGATATTTGACTTTCATATCTCCTTTAGAAGAAATTAGGACTCCTTTTTTATGGGTAAAGGTATCAAAAGAATACTTGCCATGGTATTGACCCATGCCAGAATTACCCTTACCACCGAAACAAAGTGCATGGCTAGACAAGTGCATCAAGCAATCATTAATTGCTCCACCACCAAAGCTAAGGTTAGACATGACGTATTCAATCTCTTTTTTATTGAAGCTATATAGATAAAGGGCTAAAGGAGTTGGAAGAGTCTTTAGATATTGAACCGTGTCTTCGAGTGACTTATAAGTAATTATAGGTAAGATAGGTCCAAATATTTCATCTTTCATAACTTCTGAATCAAATGTCGAATCAGTTAAAGTCAATTCGATTTTGGTATCGTTTGATTTGCCACCTAAAATAACCTTTTCTTGTTCAATTAGCTTGACTAGGCGTTCCTTTTTGCTAGAAGAAATAATCTTAGGATATTCATTACTTTCTATCATTCCGTTAGGGAATTGCAAGGAGATTTGCTTCTTCATCTTCTTGATAAATTCATCTTTAAGCGATTCATCAATCAAGACATAATCTGGTGCTACACAAGTTTGGCCCGCATTGATTGTCTTGCCAAATACCAAACGTTTAGCAGCAATATCTAAATCTGCATTTTTAGTAATTATGCAGGGAGATTTTCCTCCTAACTCCAAAACAACTGGAGTCAAATTCTTGCTAGCTTTAGCCATGACCATTTTTCCGATATTTGGAGAACCGGTAAAGAAAATCAAATCAAATGGCATTTCAAGCAATAAGTCTGCTTCTTCTCTACTTCCTAGAAAGGTATAAACATAATTATTGGGGAATGTAGAACTAGTAATCTTTTCAATAATCT
>JALEUF010000201.1 GCA_022781015.1 Caryophanales bacterium | reverse complement strand
AATAAGGATATTTATGGAAAGAACTGATTTTAACGGAAATCTAAGATTAAAAGACATTGGAAGAAAAGTTACTCTTCTAGGCTGGGTTGCCTCAAAAAGGAACCTTGGCGGGCTTCTTTTCATTGATTTAAGGGATTCGACTGGAATTGTTGGATGTACTGTACTTAACCCAGATTCGGTTCCTGAAATTAAAAATGAATATGTAGTGGAAGTCAAAGGGGAAGTCAAAAAGAAAGATACCCCAAATCCAAAGCTTAAGACTGGGGAAATAGAGGTAATCGTATCTTCCTTGAAAGTTATCAACAAGGCTGAACTTACCCCATTTATAATTGCAGACAAAACCGACGCTCTAGAAGATACTAGGCTTCAATATAGATATCTAGATTTAAGACGTCCTTGCTTGCTAAACAATCTAAAAATAAGAGCAGAAATAGTTAAATGCTTCCATTCTTATTTCGACGAACATGGGTTTTTAGAAGTAGAAACCCCAATTTTGAATCTATCTTCTCCTGAAGGAGCTAGGGATTATCTAGTTCCATCAAGAACGAGAAAAGGCAGCTTTTATGCACTCCCTCAATCTCCTCAATTATGGAAACAACTTTTAATGGTTGGGGGAATTGAAAGGTATTACCAAGTCGCCAAATGCTTTAGGGATGAGGATTTACGTGCCGATAGGCAACCTGAATTCACCCAACTTGACCTAGAAACTTCTTTCCTTGATATGGACCAACTTCTTTCCTTAATGGAAGGCTTCCTAAGGAAGATGTTCAAAGATGTTGCTAATTATGACTTGCCTTTGCCTTTAAGAAGGATGAAATATTGGGACGCCATGGATAATTATGGCTCCGATAAGCCTGATACAAGGTATGGATTGTTACTTAAAGACATTAAAGGAATAATGGGCAAGACTAGCTTCCCTGGATTTGAAAACAAAGAATTTATCAAATGCTTAGTAATTCCTAACCAGGCAAAAGTTACTTCTAGAAAAGTATTGGATGAGTTAAATATGGAGGCAAGGAAATTCAATTTGCCTTCCTTAATTGCCTTAAAATACGAGAATAATGCCTTAATTGGCTCATTCGTTGATAAATTCATGGACGAAGAAACTAAATCTCAATTAGTTTCATTCCTAGAATTAAAAGAAGATGATTTGGTATTAGTTTCTTCTAGTGCCTATAGAAGAGATATAGACTTCGGACTAGGCGCCTTAAGGACTTTATATGGAAAGAAACTAAATCTAATCGATCCAAATTCATTCGATGTATTGTGGGTTGTTGACTTCCCAATGTTTGATCCAATCGAAGAAGAAGAAGGCAAATATACTGCCGAACACCATCCATTCACTAGGCCTAGGGATGAAGACTTGCCTTTATTAGACAGCAAGCCAGAAGAAGTCTTAGCCTATGCTTATGATATTATTATCAATGGATATGAAGCTGGTGGTGGAACTTTAAGAATCTATGACCACGATATCCAATGGAAGATATTCAAGCTATTAGGGCTTTCTGATGAAGATGTCGCCGCCAAATTCGGCTGGTTCATCGATGCCTTCAAGTATGGGGCTCCGCCACATGGTGGTTTGGCCTTTGGACTTGATAGGCTTACTATGATCTTGGCCCACACCGATAACATTAGGGATGTCGAGGCTTTCCCAAAGAACCTCTCGGCCATTGACCCGATGTCACATGCCCCATCTAAAGTTGATGAAGACCAATTAAAAGCGGTTGGAATCAAAGTCGATTTAGAAAAGTAATATATAATTATATATTAATACTACTAAATAAATACTATATAACTACTTGGAGGAAATTATGGAATCAGTCAGAACAATGAAAGAAAGATCTAACCTATCCGTTGCTGCGCTTCGTGCCTTGGTCATCGATGAGACCAACAAAGCCAAAAGCGGACACCCTGGAATGGCATTAGATATTGCTCCTGCAATGTATGCCTTGTTTAGGGATCACTTAGTTGCGACCCCGAACCATCCTGACTGGGTCAATAGAGATAGATTCGTCCTCTCTAGTGGACACGTTTCCTCTTTGTATTATGCGATGCTCCATATCGCTGGATATGATGTCAGTATGGATGATTTAAAATCATTCAGGCAGCTTCATTCCCGCACTCCTGGGCACCCTGAAGTAGGTGCTACTAGTGGAGTCGATGCATCTAGCGGCCCCCTTGGACAAGGTATTGGACAAGCCGTTGGTATGGCGATAGCAGAAAAAACCATCTCTGCTAGCTATAAAGAAGGCAGCCGCATCATGAATCATTATACCTATTGTATCTGTGGCGATGGATGCCTAGAAGAAGGGATATCGCAAGAAGCAATTTCAATCGCAGGCCATAATAGGCTCAACAAATTGATTCTTATCTATGATGAAAACGGTTCGACTCTAGATGGGCCAACTTCGGATTCTCTTTCTGAAAACGTTAAATTGCGTTTCCTTTCAAGCGAATGGAATGTCCTTGAGGTAAATGATGGCAATTCCATCCAATCAATCTCACAAGCCATTAGCAAGGCTAAAAGGAGCAAATGCTTCCCAACCTTAATAATTGTTCATACCAAGATTGGATATGGCTCTAAGAACGAAGGAAGCCATGTGACTCATGGTGAACCTTTGGGCGAAGAAGATGGAAACAATGCCAAAAAGAAATTTGGCTATGATTATCCTGAATTTAGCGTTCCTAACGAAGTTTATGAAGATTTGAAATCTACATTCGTTGCTAGAGGCGAATCCGCTTATAAAGCCTATGCCGAGGAATTTGCCTCCTATAAGAAATTCCATGAAGAAGATGCAAAGATGTTTTTGACTTCATTTGGAAATAAGCTTGCTTCTTTGTCAAATAATATCGAGCCTATTGAATATAAAGAAACTGAAGCAAGTAGGGCAACTTCTGGAAGATGCCTAGCTTCTTTCTATAAGAGTGTCCCATTCCTATTTGGTGGATCAGCTGACGTAGCTGGTTCTACTAAAACCAATATCAAGGGAGTGGAGATGTTTACAAATGCAAACCCTGATGGACATGATATGCATTGGGGAATCCGTGAATTTGGCATGGCAAGTTGCTGCAATGGCATTGCCTTGCATGGCGGACTTAAGCCATATTGTGCCTGCTTCATGGTATTTGCTGACTATCTAAAGCCTGCAATCAGGATGGCGGCTTTGCAACATCTAAATGTTGTCTATATCTTTACTCACGATTCAATTGCAGTTGGGGAAGATGGCCCAACCCATCAACCAATTGAGCAATTAGCAATGCTAAGAAGCATTCCGAATATCAAAGTAATTAGACCAGCCGACCAAAAAGAAGTCATGGGAGCCTATAAAGAAGCCTTCCTATCTGATTTTGATGGGCCAGTCTGTTTGATTTTGTCTAGACAAAACCTCCCATTGCTATCTTCTAGCGATGAAAATAAAGTCAAAGAAGGCGGATATTTCATTTCTAAAAACAAAAATAGCGATTGCCTATTGATTGCAACTGGAAGCGAAGTTAGCCTTGCTATTGATGCTGCCTCGATTCTAAAAGAAAGAGGGATAGTTGCTGATATAATTAGCGCACCATGCCTAGAATCCTTATATAAAAACAAGGAAATGATGGATAAAATCGAAGCTTATCCATATGAAAAGCGTATTTCTATTGAAATGCTTTCTACTTTTGGCTGGGGCAAATTAGCTAAGCACAACATCGGTATCGATGATTTCGGCGCTTCTGGTAAGCCAGTTGATGTCTTATCTAATTTTGGCTTTACCAAAGAAGCAATCGCAGAGAAAGTTGCTCTTCTATTATTAAAAAAGTAAAATCTAAATATGAAAAACTATGTAATGATAAATAATTATGGAAGGTTAGGTACGATGGGCATTTCTACAAATGCCATTGCTTCCATTGCTACTAAAGCGGTAAATTCCTTTAGGGGAGTATCCATTAAAAGCAAAAAAGCCTTATTTTCCGTTGATAAAGGGGTTAAGGTTACTTTAGGTAAAGATGGCAGGGCTATCGTCAGCATCGATGTCATCCTTCCTTCTGATTCTCCAGTCAAGACTACTTGTCTAAATATCCAAAAGGAAGTAGCCTCGGCCATATCTTTAATGTGTGACACCGTCCCATATGATGTAAAGATTAAAGTTGTGAAGGTCGCATGAGCCAAACTAGATTCGATAAAGCTCTTATCCGATATCAAAAATTCTCTTTGCTACCCTTAATAATCTCTTTAGCATCGTTTTTTGCTAGCCTAGTCTATCATTTAGCCTCTAAACAAGGGGCTTTTCTAATGCTTTATTTCTTAACTTACTGCTATTTTGATGTAGCTCTATTCTTTGTATTGTCTGGTTTGTTAATTTTAGTTGGACTAGGAGCAACTTTATTCGCGGCAAAAGGAAGAGTCATCTATTTAATTATATTTGCTTCCTTCTATTTTCTAGATTTCATCTCTATTTTCTTCTCTTCATTTACCGGAAATGAATCTAATTATGTAGCATCGATTTTAATACATATAGTCGTTTTAATTCTGCTTGGATTAGGCATTTTCTTCTATTG
>JALEUF010000119.1 GCA_022781015.1 Caryophanales bacterium | reverse complement strand
CATAAGTAACGATTTGAAGCGTATTTCTAAGATTTATAGCGATGAAAGAAGGACTTCAATCGAAGAAGAAGATCCTGATTTAAGACAAGTAAACGCCAAAGACTTGATTGCCAAAGAAGAAGTCATGGTTACTGTTACTAGAGATGGCTACATCAAAAGATGCTCCTTGGCATCCTATAAAGGATCTAATGGGCATAATGGCGCTTATCCTGGTATGAAAAGTGGCGATACCCTCGTATTTGCCTCTTGTTGCCTAACTACAGACAACTTGCTTTTATTTACTAATAATGGATGTTATATCTATCTTCCTATCCACATGGTAAAGATTTCAAAATGGCTTGATGAAGGTATTCACCTTAATTATGCCGTCTCCTTATCTCCTGATGATAGGATTGTAAAAGTCATTGCCGTTAGGAAATTTAGGGAAGACATAAATATCGCTACAGTTTCTAGAAAAGGGCAAATTAAGCGTACTAAATTGTCTTTATTCCCTGTTACTAGGATGTCTAAACCCATTAGATGCATGAGATTATTAGGCGATGATGAAGTTACTTCAGTTTGCGTTACAAGCGGAAATTCCAACTTATTGTTACTTTCCGAATCTGGATTAGGTGTTTTCTATAACGAGAACGAGATATCTTTAACTTCTAATGGCTCTAGCGGCATCAAAGCTGCTTCCTTTAAAGCTTCTCCAGTTATAGCACTTATTCCTTTTGATCCAGAAGAAAACGGCAAGGTAATGCTTTTGACTGACTTAGGTGTCACTAGGATCTTAGCAAGTTCGAATGTTGAACTTTCTGGTAGGCTTTCAAAAGCTACAACCATATTCAAATCATTCAAGAAAGAGCCACATAATCTAGTCTTTGCCGACAAAGTAGGGGATAAAGTCGCCCCATATACGATTAAGACTACTCTTGATGATGGAAGTTATTTTGATATCACATATGAAGATTTCTTCCTTACCCCAATGGATAAAGTAGCCAAAGTAGAAAATAAGATTCCAGGCAATAAGACAATACAATATGTATCCTTATTTGGGTCGGATATTGTTACTAATGAAACTAAAGCCTATGAACCTCCAGTAGTTGAAACTGTCGAACCGGTCGAAGAAGAGACTGCTCCAAAGATAAAACGTGACGATGACATCGAAGAAAAGTTTGAACAAATATCGATATTCGATGATAATGATTTCTAATATAAAGGTAGATAATTAGTAGATTTATAGTATTAATTAAGTATAGTAAAACATTCGATGAAATCTCTATAAATTGGTAAAAGTCCGAACTATTAAAAAATTATGAATAAAAACTTTATTCCGACAGGTTATTCTAAAAGTATCTATGAAATTGATTTAGATGTTTTAGTCTCACTCGGCGTGAAGAATATCTTAATAGATTTGGACAATACGATTGTTCCATATATCCAAAAAGAACCTTCTGAAAAGGCCAAGGAATTCAAAACCAATTTGGACAAAATCGGTATTTCTTTACTTATTTGTTCGAATAACAAAGGAAAGAGAGTTTCTCATTTTGCTAATCTTCTTGGGGTTTCTTATTTCCATTCCTTAAGAAAACCATTTGCATCCAGATTATTAAAAGCCTTGAAACAATCCAATATAAATAAAAATGAATGCATTTTCATAGGTGATCAATTAATAACTGATATACTTTGTGCGAATAAGGCTGGGATTAAATCAATATTGACCGAGCCTCTTCATAAAAAAGAACCGATATGGACTAAAATTAATCGAATGTTTGATAAGCCAATAAGAAGGAAATTAATGAACAAAGGCTTATTGAAACCAATATCTAAATAAGAAAGGGAATAATCATGTTAACAGGAAAACAAAAACAGCAATTAAAGGCATTAGGCAATTCAATCGATCATCGTTACCTATTTGGCAAAGGCGATGTCGATCAAGCTTTCTTAAAGCAAATAGACGATGCCTTGGAAGCTCATGAATTAATAAAGGTTGGATTGCTTCAAAACTCTTCAATCGAAACAAAGGAAATCGGTAATATTTTATCGAAAGAACTTAATTGCGAAATTGTCCAATTAATAGGCCGTGTTATATTAATTTATAGGAAAAGCAAAAAGAACCCACGTATTACTCTTCAATAAATATGGATTCATTAATTCTATACGGAGGATCATTCGATCCGATACATAATGGTCACTTACGCATAGCACGTGCCGCCTCGCTTTATTTCAATTCTGATGTTGTTTTTATTCCAGCTCCATCCCCAAGATGGAAATCGCCAAGCGCATCAAGCAAAGATAGGCTCAACATGCTTCGATTAGCCTTAGCTAGCGATGGATCGCCATCGTTTGATATTTCTTTATTTGAAATGAATTCAGAAGCCGAGGTCAATTATACAATCGATACGGTAACTCATTTTGCATCTAGATTCCCAAAAAGGAAACTATATCTATTAATCGGGGCCGATGAGGCGAATAGATTCGACAAATGGAAAGATGCATCCAAGATTGCATCCATGTGCCAAATCATATTTGTATCGCGCCCAGGATTTATCTTTAACGATGAGGTATTGTCTAGATTTAATATGAGAAGATTGCCATTTGATGAATCTGGGGAAGTATCTTCATCAAAGATTAAATCGCTTCAAAGCCTTGATATACCTTATTCAGTAAGGAATTATATCGAAAGGCATCGTTTATATTATTTTAAGACACTAGATGAAATGGAATCCGAACATAGATTGCTTCATTCAATCTCCGTGGCTAATCTAGCCTGTTCGATTGCCCTTAAAAATAAATTACCGAATCATGAGAAATATTATATAGCTGGTTTGTTACATGATATCGGTAAGGATATACCGATTAATCAGTCTAGACTTATAATGGAAAAGAATTACAAGAAATACCTTAATTATCCCGAATGGACTTATCATCAATTCATCGCAGAATATTTAATCAAAGAACATTTTATGATACAGGACGAAGAAATAATCGAGGCGATTAAATGCCATGCGACTGGAAAAAAAGACATGAATAGTTTCGATAAGATAATTTACGCTTCTGATAAGATTGAGCCATCTAGGGGCTACGATTCAACTAAACTCATCGAGGACTGCATGAAATCATATGAGAAAGGGTTCCTAAAGGTATTAAAGGAAAATAAGATCTATCTAGAAAGCAAAGGATATGAAACCGATAACAAATTAACAAAAGAATGCTATAAAGAATATTTAGGAGAATGAAAATGAAAGAATTAGAAATCGCATTAAAGACATTAGATGATCACAAGGCAACTGAAATCGAGTCTATAGATGTAAGGAATCATAATCCTTTTGCATCTTATATAGTCTTGGCTACTTGCTCTAATATCAGGGCTCTAGGCGCCTTGGCGGAAATACTAGAAGAAGAGTTTGAAAAGAATAATATCGATATTAGAGTCAAAGAAGGTCAGCCAGACTCTGGCTGGATGATTGTTGAAGCAGGGGAAGTAATCGTACATTTGCTTTTAGATGTCAATAGAAAAGAATTGAAACTAGAAGATCTACTTAATAGGCTCAATGAAAAGTCTAGTAAGTAACAGCGGTTGTAAGATAGTTTATTGCTTTGTTTCATAACTATATTAAACACCAAAAATTATAAAAAGAAACCTCTTGAAATTTAAAAAAGAGGTTTTTATTATTTAATAGTAACTTCGTATAATGTCCATTATGTTAAGTAGCAGTCATAAAAAAACGCCTATAATCGTGTGTTTTTAATAAAACATAGTTTAATATCTAGATATTTATTAAAGATTTTAAAACGAATTAAATCTAATAAATATCTACTAATTATCTACTTTGAGAGATTTTAGAATATTATCCGTTCATATCTAATTATATTAAACTGAATTCTTTGGTAATTACAAAGAAAACCAATTGCTTGTCGTTATCAATGAATTTAATTAGATATCGAATTATCTCATATAAAATAAAAATGAGATAATCGTCAATACGAACACTTAATTAGCATTAATATTATCTCAATTACTATATTATTTATTTAGAACTACTTCGATTTATTTTGGTTTGTTTTCTTCTTAACTATCAGTAATGGAATATCGATAACTGCCATAAGAAGCAAAGATATAACTGCATAGGCAATTACGTTCTCAATAGTTCCATATTGGTTTTCTGAAACGATCAACGAACCTATTCCAGACTTTGATATCGAATTTGCCGTTAAGACTTCTGACATGATAGATACCTTAAACGATAATCCAAGGCTTTGGGTTATTCCTAATAATATAAAAGGTAATGCGTCATGGTATCTAACTTGAAATAAGACCCTTAGATTAGTTCTTTTA
>JALEUF010000205.1 GCA_022781015.1 Caryophanales bacterium | reverse complement strand
ATATTCCTGCATTAAATAAGAAATACCAACCTGATATTGATAGATGTTATGACTTGCTTAATCAAATCTATACAAAGCTGAATAGCCTTCCAATTGATGTTGCACTTATTAATCAACTCGAAAACGAATTAAACCAAGTGGGGGAATCAGTGTTCAATTCCACAAAAGAAGATTATCAACAAATGCTTATGGCCAATGGATCTATTCTATTTGCCAATAGGGATAGAAGACACCTAGGCGAAATGGATGCCACCTTGAAACAAGCCGAAGGATTTTATTTCTCTGGTGAATTCAAGAAAGCTTATGATGAAACCAATGCCGTCTTAAAGCGCATTGCGGGTGAATAATTATGGTTTATTTGGATTATTGCGCAACAAGCGCTCCTTTTGAATCGGTCCTAGAAGTTTATAAAGATATCAATACCAATCATTTTGGTAACCCTTCTAGTCTTCATTTCTATGGCTATGAAAGCAAGAAGCTACTTGAAGAGGCTAGAAATGGAATCTTGTCTTTATTAAATGTAGATAAACTTGATAATCTGATTTTTACTTCTAGTGCCACAGAAGCTAATAACCTTGTTTTAAAAGGTGTCCCATTCAAATACAAGAATAGGGGCAATAGGATTATTACTTCTTTAGGGGAGCATCCATCTATATTGAACCCATTGATCCAAATGAAGGAATTATTTGGATTTAAGGTTGATTATGTTCCTTTAAAAGAAGATGGGGGAATTGATCTAGAAGCCTTTAAATCTATGATGGGTGATGATGTCATTTTAGTGTCCATCATGGGGGTAAATAACGAGACGGGTGCAATAAATCCAGTAAAAGACATTGCTAATATAATTAAATCTTATCCAAAATGTTTCTTCCATTCAGATTTGACCCAGGCCATAGGAAAAATTGATCTAGATTATTCTATATTTGATATGTTTTCCTTTTCTGCCCACAAAATTGGTGGGGTTAAAGGAAATGGATGTCTAGTCTATAAAAAGAAAGTCCAATTTGTTCCACTAGTTTATGGAGGCGAACAAGAATATTCGCTCCGTTCTGGCACGGTTGATGTAGCTTCTAGTTATTCTACCTATATTGCCTTAAAGACAACTTTATCTTTATTAAAGGAAAAGAGTGGACACGTGTATCAATTAAGGGACTATCTTTATTCAAAATTAGAAGCAATTCCTTCAATTTCACTTAACTCAACAAAAAAAGGAAGCCCGTTTGTTACTTCTATATCATTGGAGAAAAATAAGGCTTCTGTAGTTGTTGAAGGCTTATCAAATAAAGGTATATGTGTATCTAGCGTTTCAGCTTGTTCTTCTAAAGGCGAACCTTCTTCATACGTCTTGACTGCAATGGGGAAAAATTCAAAACAAGCGCATAATCCAATTAGAATTTCATTTTCTTTTGCTACTAGCAAAGAAGAAATTGATATATTTATCCAAGAATTAAAAAGACTTTTAAAGGAGACAAAGACTATATGAATGATTCCTATTTAATGGTCCATTATGGCGAATTATCTACCAAGGGTGATAATAAGAAAATATTTATTCGATGCCTTTATCAAAATATAAGAAGAGCCTTAAAGAAATTTGAGGTTGAGACTAGATATACTAGAGACCATATCTATATATATTTATTAAAGGATAATCTAGATGAAGTAATTGCTAGACTCCAAGATGTCTCTGGTATCCAAAAGATTTCCTTAGTAGAGAAATGCTCTCTAGATTTAGATGCTTTAAAAGAAAAGTCTCTAGAAATGATAAAAAGAGAAAATATCAAGAGGTTTAAAGTAGATTCTCACAAATCTATACGCGCTTTTGATTTATCTAGTTATGAACTCAATTGCCTTATCGGTGATTATATTTTAAGAAATGTTCCTGAATCAAAAGTAGATTTGCATACCCCAGAAGGCAAATTGAAAATATTAATCAATGATAATGAAGCCTATTTATCTCTTCATGATTATCCAGGGTTAGGAGGATATCCATTAGGAATGAATGGCAAGGTTACTTTGCTTCTTTCTGGCGGGATCGATTCTCCTGTCGCGGCGTTTTCTTTAATTAGAAGAGGGATAAAAATTGAATGTCTACATTTTGCTTCCCCTCCATATACATCGGCATCAGTTATTGATAAATTGCAAGATATCTTAAAGGAATTAAATGAATTCCAAATGGATATAAAACTCCAGATAGTTCCTTTTACAAAGCTTCAGGAAGAAATTTATAAATATGTAGCTGAACCTTATTGCATTACCATCATG
>JALEUF010000041.1 GCA_022781015.1 Caryophanales bacterium | reverse complement strand
TTTTGTGAGTACTTTACAAATAGACAAATACTATTAGTTGTATTATTCTGTATATATTTTCATATACGTAGAAATAGATATACTTAATAAAATGCAGGTGAATAAAGACATGGCAACTTGGGGTAAAGCTTTTGCCATTCTGCCAATATATCATTTATAATATCTTCGAAATATAAATTGGACGTAGGTTCAGAACATTCCTGAATTCTTTCACTTAACATATCAGCTAATTTTAATATAGCTTTTGCACCAATCTTTGCATTTTCTTCTTCTGAGATTACATAGATTTTCTTAACTTCGGGAAGTGAATTGCATAAACGGATATATTTCTTATCTATTGAATTTGCATAGGAATAAACCTTATCACAGTCACTTTCAAATGATACCCTAGCATCTTTTTCCTTTTCAAAAGAATTAAAATAATCATCGATTTGGGCAAGCATGCCATCCAATCTTTCATTAACCCCATCAAGCTCGAATTTCTGGACAGAATTAGTAAGGATATTTAATTCCCTTCTCATGTCTTCAATATTTCCTTTGACCAACAAGTGATGCAAAGGATATCCAGAAGAAAGAAGTTCTTCATATTTATTTTCCAAGGAAGCAAGTTTTTCTGGAATTACGCTTTGTATAGTGACACAAATATTAGGCATTTCCTTTATGACATTAGCTAATTCTTTCAAAACTTTTGAAATCTCAGGAAGCCTATTGTTAGCATCATCATATTGAGCGGATTCAACATAAGATTCAAAATCTTTAAATCTATCATCCAATTTATTGAACACAGTCTCAAATGAAGGGGCGACCAAAGTCAAATCAGCTTGCTTAACATAATAATCTTGCTTAATTTTCCTAAGTTCCTCTTTGAGCATTAAAGATTTTTGACGGCATTCTTCTTCTGGCTTAATAACGACCAAAAGATCGCTATTTAAGGAATTGACTTCATCATCATAAGAATCAATTACTTCTTTGGCTTTAGGAAGAGCAGCTTTCAAGGCTTTATAATCACGGTCACTTAATAAATCCTTAAGATCATTAATCGTGGTTTGTGCACTTGCATCGCCTTTATCACGAATATCCTTGAATCTTTTATTGAAGGTCATGTGGGTATTTACATATAGAAGATTAGTTAGTGAAATAATCTCGATACGTTTAACGTATTGGGAATCCTGTCCGAATAAAAGGGCATGGAGATATTCAAACCTTCTAGATAATTCCCTGACTTGTTTTTTATAACGTAACCCAGAGAATAAAAGGAAATAAACCAGTATCCCGATTAAGGCAGCTCCGCATATTGAGCCAATTACAATTCCTACGATAGCAGGTGTAGATAAATAAATCTTTGTTTTCATATGATATATATCATATCACTAGAAACGTTATATATTCGAGATGGAAAATTGAAAATTATAGATTTTTACATATAAAATGAATTTTAGATAAAGATGTGTATACTAATCTAGGCTAAAAGGAAGTGTTGAAGATGGAACAAGAAAAGCAAATTACATTCCTAACAGATTTCTTTGGTGTAATTGTTGATGAGATGGGACCTCAGTTTTTTAAGAAGCATTTTGGAGAACAAGGTTCAATCATAAAAGACAGATATTTTAATAAAGTCGATATAGGCGAGATTAGTTTCGATGAAGTATTAAGAATGATTGCTAAAGACTACGATTATAAATACGAAGATGTTAGACATGAGTTCTATTCTTATCTTAAGCTAAAACCAAAAACAGTCGAATTATTAAAGCAAATAAAAAAGAAGGCAAATATAGTCTTATGTAGCAATGCTGGAGAGCATTTGGTTGAGGACATTATATCAAAATTCAATCTATCTCCTATTTTTGACAAGGTCTTTATTTCCTATAAATACCATATGGCTAAACCGGATTTGAATTTCTTTTTGCTAGCTAAAAATTCTTTCCCAAATTCTAAGACTTATTATATGTTAGATGACAACATGAAAAACCTAGAAAATTTAGGGAAAATCGATATACGTTCCCTTCATTTTGTATCTGAAGACCAATTAGAAAAAGATTTAACGAATTTGAATTTGCTTTAATTAAAAAGTATTTTTCTTTTCAAGAATTAATTTTCCCCTTAGAATTTTCTATCCCGAAGGAGGGAAAATTCATGAAAAGAAAAGCAATATTATTATGCCTAAGCCTAGTAGCCTTGACTTCCTGCTCTTTTAATCTTGGCTCTAGTTCTGGCAAAACTGCTGATTCAAATGGAACAGTAACTACCTCAGATATCGATAACGAAGAAAATAAAGTTTTCTCTCTAAAGGATTATTTTTCGTTAGTTGGAGAAACTCCAATTGAGAATAACGTCATTGAAATTGGCAAAGAAGGACATAAATTCGATTATTGTTTCAATAATGTTAGTTTTGATTCTTCTACATCATCTATAAAAATCGAAAAAAACGGAAGCATATTCAACATTGATGGCTTTATTGGAATTAGCCAAATAAAGATTTCTTATAAAAGCAACGCCAATACAAAAATCGAACTTACAAGAATCGAAAACAATGAAGAAAAAACTGAAACTCAAGTCATTTCTTCAAGCCTAGATTCCTTTAGCGATATCACTCTTGCGGTAGCGTCTAACCCAAACAAATTGAAGTTAATTGCAAATGATGTTTTATATATCAAAACACTAGAAATCGAATACACGGGTCAACTAGATTTATCTAATCACGCTTCAAAAGTAACATTAAATAGATTAAAGGAAACTTATCAAGTTGGTGATGCTTTTGATGTTGCAAACGGAGTAAGCGCAACTGCTTCTTTATCGTTTTCTTCTCCAATGCTAGTTCATGATGAAACTGGTATTAATGGATATAGATTAATTGCTAAAGATGAATCTAATAAAGAAATTGATTTATCTACCCCTTTTGAAAAAGAAGGGACTATTACAATAGAAGCAAAATATAGAAGCTTAATTTCTAATCAAATCCAAATCAAAATTAATCCAAAATCAATTGCTTTAGCGACTTCTATATCTTTAACTCCGACTGAAAAAACAATCTCAGTAGGCCAAGAATTTACTTTAACTGCAAAAATTGTTCCAGAAAATACAACTGATAAAACAGTTACATATGTTTCTAAAAATAGTGAAATCGCTACAGTAACTAGTGATGGAGTTGTTAAAGGAATTAAAGAGGGGGCTACTACTATCGAAGCGACTTGTAATAATATAAAAGCCACTTCTACCGTAACTGTTACTAATAGCAAAGGTTATTACATTGGCTCAACTAAACACGATGTAAGCGTCATCGATCCTTATTACGCCCCTTCTAAAGGCAACCAAAAGTTACTATTTATACCAATAAGTATCAAGAATGCTACATACACCTGGTCTCAAACATATCTAGATAATATAGAAACAAATATCACTACCATTGCTTCTTATTATGCGAATGCTTCTTTCAACAAGTTATCTTTGACTGGTGGAATTG
>JALEUF010000199.1 GCA_022781015.1 Caryophanales bacterium | reverse complement strand
ATTGACTCCTAAATCCTTTATGGAATCATAACCAGTCTTGATGATTTTCCCATCCTTTTCATAGGTTGTGCCTTCTTTAATTGCACCGGCATATGTCTTTTCCAGTTTTCTAGTCTCGGCATCACTAGTCCAACTAGAAGAGGAAGTAATATCAGCAATATGGGTTTCATAGACTACCATTGATTTTCTATCGTGGATTGGTGCTTTGAAACTATCCCAATTAGTTGGCTTAGCAGCATTGAAATCAACAATCATTCCCCTAAGTCCATTGATACCACATCCTTTTGCATATGGATCAACAATCTCTATTCCTTGTGGATAATCCTTCGATTTAACAAATAAAGTATAGTATTTGCCGTATAATTCTTGATTTAAAAAGCCGCTCCAAACGCCTTTTTCTCCTTGGCTCAAGGTAATTGTAGTAAAGGCATCGTCGCCAGTTTCATCTAAACTCTTTGGAGTTCCTGAATCATAAATTCTAACTTCAATCGAACTAGAGAAAGGAGACCAGACCTTGAATGTAAATGTGCCATCTTTTTCAGTTACACCTAAATCAGTTCCGGTATATTCATATTTGGCGTTGAACTCATTTGTTCCAAATAATGAATTGAATGATACATCCTTAGTAACGACATTATTGGATTCTGCAAAAGTAACTTCGACAGAGTATTTGGCTAAAAAGTCTATTTCGCCCTCAATTTCTTGGATACGAACGAAATTCCTTGGCTTAGGAAGAGTAGTTTCCTTAATAACTGCTCCATCGCGCTTTAAAACAGCTTTGCTTATCGGGAGAGTTGTTTCTAATACCACTTGGGTAGCGGTACTAGTAGAAATGAATCTAGCATAGCTAACCTTCTCAGGAACTATATAATCTTTTGAGGTATACACATTTGCATCTCCGCTTTTTAGATAAATATGGTAAATGTCATTATTATCTTTAGTTAAACTAGAGAAATCTATTTCCCTATCTCCATCAGGATCTTTAGCAAGCCAGTTGCCTTCTCTACCTTTTTTAACAATGAAGTTAAGAGTATCGGCTTCTCCTAATCCAAATCTTGATAACGGATAAGAAGCAATTGCACCATTAATAGAATCTCCACCATTAAATTCATAATCGGCACCATCTTTATCCGCACTCCAAAGCCACAAACACCAAGGTGAATAATCATTATCAGTTCTTAGATAATGGATTTGGAAAGATGGCTCATCATATGTTGGAGTTTCAGGGAAAGTATATCCCGTATCAGTAGTAAGAGCCGTTGAATCGGTCTTGCTAATTGATTGGCTTTCACTGTTTTCTCCACATGAGCAAACTAAAATGGAAGCACAAGCAACTACAAAATAGGTTTTGATTTTTTTCATTTTTTACCTGCCTTTCAAAACTATTGATGAATATGGGGCTAATTTCAAAATAGTCCCTTCGATTTTTGGTTTTAAGTTAGAAGTATTGATTGTATCTAATATTTCTCCACTAGAAAAACTAGAGACATCAGTTTCCATGGCTTCGTTAGAAGTATTATGCATAACAATTATAGAATCATTGCCATCACTAGAAGTCAATTTATAGGTAATTAGATTACTTACTTTAGTCTTAACCGAAGTTAATATGGAATCTCTTATAAATGGATATTTATTCCTAATTGAGATGACTTTCTTATAATGATTGACTAGAGACATTGGCTCTTTTTCAAGGTCACATGCCCCTTTTTCTACTTGCTTAAAGGAAGAATAGATAGAAGAAATACTTCCATCAGGACAATCTGTCTTTTCGTTTTCATGTCCTTCTCCCCAAATCATAGGAAGTCTTCTCATGGCATCGGTAGATTCATTTCCTTTTATTCCCAATAGACCAATTTCTTCTCCATAATAGCAATATGGAGTTCCTGGAAGAAGATATAGCAAGCTTGCCCCGACTTTCATATTCTCGCCAGTCAATGATTTAGAAATCCTATCGGTATCATGATTAGCAAAGAAATAAGATGAATAGGCTTTATTATTCTTTTCCTTTATCTTTTTTTCCTTAGTTTCTAGTACGCTAGTAAGAGAATCGCCACTAGCAAAACCTTTTACTGCAGGAATAAAAGGAGTCCCATTTGAATAGGCAATAGATTGCTCAAAATCAAAATAAGAATCTATTCTAGAAGAATAATATGATAGATATTCACTTCCGCCAATCCAATTCTCCCCTACAAAATAGCAATTTGGATCAATTGCCCTTGCCATATCAGCAATTTTATTAAGTGCTTCTATATTTTTGGCAACATTTTCTTCTTGGTAATACCTAACCGCATCAAGTCTAAAACCCTTGATACCTTTGCCTAACCAGAAAGCCATGATTTTATTGAATTCATCAAGGACGGCATCGCAATCGAAATTCAAATCAGGCATATTCGAGCCAAAATGGGCATAATAATAGAAAGACCCTTTTTTATAATAGCTAGACCCGCCTTCTTCATTCCATAAATACCAATCAGCTTTGGAATTCTCTCCAGTTTTGCCTAATCTATAATCGTTATATGAATCAATGAAATATTGGTTATAGATAGAAGAATGGTTGAATACCATGTCTAGCATGACATCAATTCCCTTTCCTTTTAAGACATTGACCATGTTGACGAAATCTTCCATTGTCCCAAAAGCAGGATTAACGGAATAATAATCATCAATATCATAACCATGGTAACTATGGCTTTTATGGATTGGAGTTAGCCAAACTGCCCCAATTCCTAAAGAAGATAGATAATCGGCTTTTGATGCAATTCCATTAAAATCACCGATTCCATCGTTATTTGAATCGCAAAAGGAACGGACGAATATTTGATAATGGGCTGAAGATGATTTATTTGATATCGACGTATCGATATTATAAGTTCCATTATCATATTCAAGCCCTAACGGAGAAATA
>JALEUF010000181.1 GCA_022781015.1 Caryophanales bacterium | reverse complement strand
CAACAATACATCCCATGCAAATAAGTTTCCCTTTGCTATATCTAGATCCGCTCCAACTTGGATAATCGATAAATGGAGAAATCATATTTCCAATCAATATTGAATAAATGACTCCTTCTGGAAGGGCACCGAATAAACGGATAATGACAGTTATTACGCCTAAAACTAATCCATATATTATTCTTCCTGGGGGATTTATTGGACAAGTAACTGGATCAGTTGCCATGTAAGTTAGTCCAAATAGGAATCCTCCCGAAAGAATCTGGAATCCCATAAACCTAAAGAAATCTATATTTTCTTTGCTGCAGATTATTATTCCTGCTAAAGCCATCAAAAGGGTGAACATCCCAAAATAGGAAACTACTATCCTAAAATCAATCGCCCTTCTAATTAATAGATATATAAGTCCAATAAGGATAGCAATCTTGAAAGTCTCACCCATGACCCCGCTATATTTACCTAGAAACATATCAAGGACACTTACTTGGTTTATATATAAGAACTTGCCGGTTAATGAATTATGGCCGCTAGGAACGACAAAGCCATTTAACCCAGTCAATATAGTCCCGCCAGTAGTAACATTAAATGAATCTGGTACTAGATATTTAAAATGTGAGCCAAAGCAGATTTTAGCAAATACCATTCCAACGGCAGCTGGATTAAATATATTGTTCCCGTTCCCGCCGAATACTAGTTTTCCTATTACTATTCCAAATATCGAGCCAAATATTATGGTTAGATAAATAAAGTAAATAGGTTCGCAAGTAGATGGCAATATAAGGGCAAATATAATTCCAGAAACACATGGGGCCAATATGTTATTGACCGAATAATGCTTCATGGCTTCATTGTATTGTTCTTTGAAGCTATGCTTATTCCCATCATATGGGATATGATACCTAATTAATGTATAGATAAATTCACATAAAGACATCATTAGGCAGCTTAGACCTATATTAATCGCAGCTTGGTAAGAATAGAAAACAACTGAGCAAATAACTACAGGCGCTAAAGCGATAATTACATCAAGTAGCATCCTGCTTAATGAGTCTTTCCTTCTTAAGTGTGGCGATTTTTCTGCAATAATTTTTATTTCATTCATGGAAGTTTTGCGATAATTTTCGCCCTCCTAACATAATCTAATACCCTTATTTTGCTTGTGCATGAATATGAGCATAACCCACATTCGATGCATCTTTCTGGGTGAAGTCTTTTGACTGCATCTTTATTCATTGCCTTAACCGCATTCATTATCTGGACTGGCTCTAATTTATTCGGGCAAGAAAGGACGCAGGATCCACACCTAATGCAATTCTCTTCTCTATTTTCTTCTTTATTTAGAATAATTAGGGAAGTAACTGTTTTAGTAACAATGCAGTCATCGCTAGGTAAGGATGCACCCATCATCGGGCCACCTAATATAAATACTTTTTCTTTATCCTTATCTTTATATCCACCACAATAGGAAATTAGTTCAGATACATGGGTACCAATCCTAACTTTGAAGTTGGAAGGAAAATTGATCCCATCTCCATTGACCGATACGTATCTATCGGTAACTGGCCTATTGAATTTAACCGCCTGATATATACCTTGGGCAGTCGAGACATTGAAATTGATGATTCCGAATTCAGCTGGAAGATGTCCAAAAGGAATCTTGATTCCAGTCGCTTCTTTTATCATCGCGATTTCCCAGCCCTGCGGATAATAATTCTTGACTGGACAAATCTCTATCCCTTTATTTTCTTCTCTTCTTAAGAAAGAGGAATAGACATCTATTAAATCCTTATATTTCCCTTTGACACAGATAAGAGCTTTCTTGCAGGAAAATGCCTGCATGATGATTTTTATTCCACCTATTACTTCTTCTATATCTTCTAGCATCAATCTATGATCGCTAGTAATATATGGCTCGCATTCAATCCCATTGATCAATATCTCTTCTATTTTCTTATCGGTTTGGAATTTGATATAGGTCGGGAAGGAAGACCCTCCTAATCCTACCATGGCAGTTTGCTTTAATATCTCGGTAATGTCAGCCTTACTTAATTTGGATACTTCTTCATCGCTTCTAGGTTTGACGCTTTTGTCCCATTCTTCCTTGAAATCGTTTTCGATAACTAGGAAATCAACTAATTTACCAGAACGGTGATAATGCTTTTCTTTCCCAATGAAAGTACCAGAAACCGTCGCATGTATGGGTTGGTCGAAAAAGGCAGCATGCCTAATGCCGATTTGTTGCCCTATTTTTACTTTGTCCCCAACATTAATGAATACCTCACTTTTAGAGCAACGTGCATTGTCTGTAGCAAGATAGATGAATTTAGGAGGAGTAGCTTTAATCGATGGTAATATACCCATCAATCCTTTGCTATCCTCGATATGTTTTGCTTTTGCAATCATAAAGACTCCTGCAAATATGAATTACTTGTAACAAGAGTATTCTACTACTTTCGGTAATTCAGTATAAGAGCATATTTGCTGATTTACCGATAATGTTATGCCAATATAAGTATATAAAGGAGAAAAAAAAGAAAATGGAAACCATAATAAAAGAAGATAAAATCGAATTAGTTCAAGAAGATAAAGTCGTTGGAAAAATCGAATTTATAAAAGATGGCAATGAATTAACTATCACCCATACTATCGTTAACCCTCTTTTTAGAGGACAAGGTATAGCAAAAATACTTATGGAAAAGGTAATAAACGAAGCGAAAGAAAAAGGATTAAAGATAATTCCAGTTTGCT
>JALEUF010000029.1 GCA_022781015.1 Caryophanales bacterium | reverse complement strand
GTATTCAATAAAGATAAAATCAATATAGACCAGATGAGGGTTGTCTATAATTCGATGGTCAACCATGTTACTTATGTCAAAGGCCCTCCCGGAACAGGAAAGACCGAGACTATATTCAATGTTTTATTTTCGGCTTATGCGAATGACAAGACTGTTTTAGTGTGTTCAAATAATAACCATCCAGTCAATGATATCTTTACTAAGATGACTAAATCACTTGCTAAGAAGAATGCATCTAATGAAGAAGAAACAATCATGTTTCCTATAATGAGATTAGGTAATAACGAAGAATTAAAGGAAACTATCATTAAATTACGTAGGGCAGTAGAATACGCTGACTCACATAAAGACACGAATACCATATCTGAATATACTAGTAAATCTAAAAATAGGGCTCTTTCTAGCTTTGCCGAATTAAAAGAACTACTAAGACGTTATGAAGAAAGGGAAGAGTTAGAAGACAAGGTCAATAAATTAGAAAAGATTAAACCCCTTGCGCAAATTGGTCAAATTGCAAAAGAAATAGATAAGCAAATTGATTTGCAAAGACAGAAACTAGTCTCGACTTTAGTAGTAAACGAAGAAGATGTAACTAAATATGCAATCTCAGCTAAAGATAATTCTAGTTTCCTTAACTTCATTTATTATTCTTCTTTGTCTAAAATCAAGAAACTATTATCCCCTTCTTATAAAGAACTAGTTGATGCAATTGAAACAGAAAACATAGAAGAAGCCGTATATAAATTAAATAAATACCTTCGTGATGATGATAATCTAAGGAAGTTCTTGGATATTTTCCCGATTGTTGTATCTACTAATGTAGCAAGCGAGAAACTAGGCGAAGCCAAACCCCATTTTGATTTAGTCATAATGGATGAGGCAGGGCAGTGTAACATCGCTACTAGCCTTATACCGATAGTAAGGGGGACTAATCTTCTTCTAGTAGGAGATACAAACCAATTGCAACCTGTAACTGTTATAGAAACCGATGTAAATGATTATTTATTGAAGCAATATAACATCAAGCCAGAATACGATTATGTTGCTAATTCGATATTATCAACCATGCTTAGGAAGGGCAATAATTCTAAAAGCATTTTATTAAGATACCATTATAGATGTGGCAAACGTATCGCTGGTTTTGTTAACCAAAGGTTTTATGAGCGTCAGCTTAAATTACGTAACCTAAACGAAGGCAAATTAACTTATGTTAACGTTAAAAACCATTATAAGGCGGGATCTAGAAATGCCTATGCTGACGAAGCTAAATCTATCGTAGATATAATCAAGAAGAATAATTATAAAGATGTAGGTATCATTACCCCGTTTGTTAATCAAGCTGCCTTGATAAATAAGTATCTTTCCATCAATGGACTATCTGATATAAAAGCAGGTACAGTACATACATTGAAAGGATCAGAAAAATCAATAATCATCATGTCTAGTGCTCTTTCTTTAAGTACGAGTATCAAGACAATGGATTGGATTAAGAATAACCACGAACTCATCAATGTTGCAGTCACTAGGGCTAAGGAACAATTCATATTTGTGGGGGATAAAGTCGCAATAGATACATTAAGCAAAGATGATGACTCTGATTTAAAAGTACTTTCTGATTACGTATTTAAAAATGGGGATATAGTCGTGCCTAAAAGTGTTGCAACTATATCTACTGATTTTTCAAATAATTCCGACAGCGAGAAAGATTTCTTTGCAACTATCACCCCATATTTCAATAGACGTGGGACTAAGATGAGGATTGAAAGGAATGTAAAAGTAAAAGATGCGATTAAGCATATCCATCCCGAAGATATATCATTAATTGGCAAGAAGGAATTTGATGTAATCGTGCAGTCTAGTTATGGCTTATTTAATAAGACATATAAAACCATTGTTGTATTTGAAATAGATGGAGGGGAGCATGTTGGCTCTAAATTAACCGCATCTAGAGATAGGGAAAAAGAACAAATATGTTCCAAATATGGGATTAAATTAATTAGGATAGC
>JALEUF010000021.1 GCA_022781015.1 Caryophanales bacterium | reverse complement strand
AATAATCAATTAATTGATACATGGGGCCTCTAAGTGAGGCCTTTTTGTTTACCTTTTCATTAATAAGTTTTAAAATTTTGATATGGAATTTTCAGGATGGGAAAAGCTTTCCCTAGTAGACTTTGACGATAACTTAACAACAACTCTATTCACAGCAGGTTGCAATTTTAGATGCCCATTTTGCCATAATGGTGATTTAGTTTTGCATCCTTCTAGATGTGTAGCTATTCCTTTTGATGGAATAAAAGAATATCTAAAGAAAAGAGTAGGGGCTTTAGATGCTGTGTGTATATCTGGCGGAGAGCCTACTTTGATGGATGATTTAGAAGACAAACTTACCTTTATAAAGTCATTAGGCTATAAAGTTAAATTAGATAGCAATGGTTCTAGACCTTCTATATTAAAAGATTTAGTTAGCAAGGGTTTAGTAGATTATGTTGCTATGGATATAAAAAATTCTAAAGCTAAATATGCCGAAACCATCGGGATTAAAGATTTTGATTTAAGTCCAATCGAAGAATCGATTGCCTTTCTTTTGTCTAATAAAGTTGGTTATGAATTTAGGACAACTATAATGAGCGAATTTCATAACGAAGAGGATATGGAACAAATCGGAATTTGGATAAAAGGCGCTAATAGATATTTCCTCCAACAATATATAGATAACGAAAACTGCATAAAAAAAGGCCTACATCCAGTTGAATTGGAACAGGCCAATAGATTTATAGAAATATTAAAGGAATATATCCCTAACGTTAAGCTAAGGGGATACGAGGAGAATTAGGCTTCTCTAAAGAATCGATATATTTTTCACATGCTATAGCAGCAAGCGCTCCATCGCTAGTAGCGGTGACTACTTGTCTAATCCTTTTAACTGTACAATCGCCAACTGCATAGACGCCTGGGGTTTTTGTTTGCTTTGATTCGTCAGTAACTATAAAGCCGTTTTGAAGATCGACTAAGGAAGAGAATCTATTATTATCTGGGATTTGTCCTATAGCAACGAATAACCCTTCGCAGTTAATAACCATTTCTTGATTGGTTTTAGTATTAACAAATTTAACGCCTTCTAGGTTATGTTCTCCGATTAATTCTTTAGAAGCAAAATCATGGTAAATCTTTACGTTTTGCAATGTTTTTAATTTGCTTATCAAGATTTCATCTGCAAAGAATTTATCAAATAAAGTAACGATTGTAACAGACTTACAAATGGAGGATAGGCTTATCGCGTATTGGATGGCTGTATTCGCATCCCCGATAAGACAAACATCTTTTCCTTGGTAAAAAGCCCCATCGCAGACGGCACAATAACTAACGCCTTTCCCAGTTAGTTTTTCTTCATTAGGAAGACCTAATTTTCTATGTTTACAACCAGTTGCAATGATGATGGATTTAGATTCATATTCATTGTAATTAGTCTTAACCTTGAAATGTCTTTCTTCTAATTTATTAACTGCAATAACTTCATCTAGGTCAAACTCGACTCCTAAAGAAGATATTTGATCAAAAAGATTAGAAGCAAAATCCATTCCTGAGATAGATTTTATGGAAGGATAGTTTTCTAGTCTTGGAGATTCTGCAATCTGACCTCCGATTGTTTCTTTTTCGATTAGAAGGACTTTCTTTCCTTCTCTAAGCAAATATAAGGCGGCCGACATTCCTGCAGGGCCAGCGCCGATTATTATCGTGTCAAACATAATTATTCCTTTAACAAATAAGGGCCCAAGTTAATGGGCCCATGATTTTAGTTTCTCTTTGAGGTTTCGATATAGCCCTTGATTAATGAGGCATTATCGTAGACCTTGAATGAATCACCTTCTGGAACAAGTAATGTTGGGGCATTTTGTATTCCATAGGCTTCACTCATTTCCTTATTGGCATAGGCATCTATTTGATGATATTTGATTCCTTCTTTATCTAGAAGCATCTTAGCTACCTTACAATTTGGGCAAGTTGGGGAGGTAAATAACAATAATTCATTTACTTTTGGAGTCTCGGTTTTGACTTCGTTATGTTCTTCACATTTGCAGACTTCTTCAAATTGATGAGGTTCTTCACCTTTCTTCAATTCGTAAGTCTTTCTTTGCTTGAATTCTTGTGTCTTACCGGCATTCCAGTTCTTAACAGGCCTATAGTAACCAGTAATTCTAGAATAGACTTCGGTTTCCTTTCCACAATGTGGGCATTTCCATTGCTCACCGGTTAAATAACCATGATCTGGGCAAATGGAATAAGTTGGGGACATTGTGTAATATGGAAGCTTGTAGTTTTCAGCAATTTTCCTAACTAACTTCATGCAAGATTCCCAGTTTGGCAAACGTTGTCCTAAAAAAGCATGGAAGACAGTTCCTGATGTATATAGGGTCTGGAATTGATCTTCAATATCAAGAGCTTGGAAGATATCGGAGGTATAGCCAACTGGTAAGTGAGAAGAGTTGGTATAGAACGGGGTATCTCCATCTTTAGAAGCGGTGATGATATCTGGGTATCTAGCCTTGTCGTGCTTAGCAAGACGGAAAGCAGTTGATTCAGCAGGTGTGGCCTCTAGGTTATAGAGGTCTCCATAAGCTTCTTGGTAATCAGAAAGGCGTTCCCTCATGTGGTTCAAGACTTCAACGGTGAATTCCTGAGCTTCTTTGTTGGTTAAATCTTTCTTAATCCATCTAGCATTTAAACAAGCTTCGTTCATACCTACTAATCCAATAGTGGAGAAATGGTTCTTGAATGAACCGAGGTAATGCTTTGTATATGGATATAATCCTGCTTCAAGTAGCTTGGTAACTGTTTCACGTTTTACCTTAAGTGATCTAGCAGAGATATCCATCAATCTATCTAATCTAGCATAGAAATCAGCCTTATCGGTTGATAAGTAAGCAATTCTAGGCATGTTGATTGTAACAACACCGATTGAACCAGTAGATTCGCCAGAACCGAAATATCCGCCGGACTTCTTTCTTAATTCTCTTAAATCTAGTCTTAAGCGGCAGCACATGGATCTAACATCGCTTGGCTTCATATCACTATTGATGTAGTTAGAGAAATATGGGGTGCCGTATTTAGCGGTCATGGTGAATAACAAACGGTTATTTTCGTTATCGGACCAGTCGAAATCCTTGGTAATTGAATAAGTTGGGATTGGGTATTGGAATCCTCTTCCTTCGGCATCGCCTTCAATCATGGTTTCAATGAAGGCTTTGTTGACCATATCCATTTCCTTTTTGCAATCGCCATAGGTGAAATCCATTTCTTTTCCACCGACAATTGCAGGTAAATTAACCATGTCTTCAGGGACGGTCCAGTCTAAGGTTATATTTGTAAATGGAGATTGGGTGCCCCACCTAGAAGGTGTATTAACACCGAATATAAAGGATTGGATGCATTGCTTGACTTCTTTATAGGTTAAGTTATCTGCTTTAACAAATGGGGCAAGATAGGTATCGAATGAAGAGAAAGCTTGAGCGCCAGCCCATTCATTTTGCATGATACCAAGGAAGTTGACCATTTGGTTGCATAAGGTCATTAAGTGACGTGCAGGGGCAGAAGTAATCTTTCCTGTGACTCCACCTAATCCTTCTTTGATTAATTGCTTTAAACTCCAACCAGCGCAATATCCAGTAAGCATGGATAAATCGTGGATGTGGATATCGGCGTTCTTGTGGGCGTCTGCAATTTCTTTATCATAGACTTCAGAAAGCCAGTAATTAGCAGTAACGGCACCAGAGTTAGAAAGAATCAAGCCACCTACTGAATAAGTAACAGTGGAGTTTTCTTTAACACGCCAGTCAGCGACTTTTAAGTAAGAATCAACGACGTTTTTAAAATCAAGAGTAGTGCTCTTTACTTGTCTAATAGCAGCTCTTTTTGTTCTATAGTCCATATAAGACTTTGCAACGTCTACAAAGCCAGTTTGGATCAAGACTACTTCGACAGAGTCTTGAATATCTTCTACGGTTACAGTTTCGTTTTTAACCTTATTGGAGAAGTTGCTGGTAACACGTAAGGCTAATAACTCTAAAACATCTGGAGTTACTTCCTTGTGTTCAGCAGCAAAAGCCTTGCCGATGGCCGACTCAATCTTTTTTAGGTCAAATGGAACGAAATCCCCGCTTCTTTTTTGTACTTGTAACATAATATCCCTTCCAATCACACAATAGTCTTTGAAAGACGAGGCTCTTAAAACCATTTTAGTGCTTCAAGCCTATTTAATGAGGGCTTTATGGGCCCTCGTCTTCGGACCTTGCTAGCATATAATAAATTCATAAATTTAAAATGCAAATCGATATGCTTACGGATGTAAAAAACGGAAATTTTTAATGCTTGAAAAATAATCACTTCATTAAAGGTTTCGATTTTATGGGAACAATAGAGAAAACATTAGTAGTTTATTAGGATGAATTTATTGTCAAAAAACAGCCTTTGAAAATTCTTTTTTGTGACAGTGTATAAGTTTGTTAAATTTATTTAGAAACAATCGAATTTTTTTAGCTTATGAAAATATGAAAAAAATTTAATTTTTAATACATGTCTTAACTATTTTTATTCGAGCTTATTTTAAGAACAAATTTAATATTGAACTATAACCGAAATCGGTTGCGATCATCCATTTGGCTAGTGACCAGTAATTTGGATCATCGAATTTAATCATTTGCTTGATTACTTCTGAGATGGAATTTTCGGATGCTAAAGCAAAATTTGTGGCTAAGCAAATGCACCAACAAACCGAGATGCCTTCTGCTAGACCGATAATAATTCCAAGTATTCTTGAAAATGTAGATGGCTTCTTTCCAGAAACCTTTAATAAGGCACAGACAACAAAATAAATTAAGAACAACACAATTAAGGAGCCAACGAATAAAACAATGTATCCTAAGCCGATACAAATATAGTCAGAAGCAGTAGATGCGATTACAGAAGCAGGATTAATGGTTAATGTTCCAACTTGACTTGCTGTATCCTTGATTAATTGGAGTAAATTTTGTTGAATGCTTTCAGGTATTCCGGCATCGGCCATGGCTTGGATGATACTTTTATCGGCGAGACCGCTTGCTACTATCGGAGCAGAATAGTTTTTGGCAGCGTCAGGAGAACTTTTTTCAATTGTTTCGTAAACCAGATTATAGAAATAGTTTCCTGTCTCACCGTTTCTAAACATAGGCGCTACCTTATCACAAACAAATATAGCTATAAGGATAGAAACGCCAACAATAGCAAGTTTTATAATTGTCTTAAGTCCGCCCTTAAAGAAGCCTATGAGCATAGATAGGGCGATGATTATGCAAAAGCCTAAAGTAAACCAATCAAAATTCATATCTTAAGAATACTTTAAAACTAAAAAACTGTAAACAAAATGCTTGCTTAATTAATACACGGGTCCCTTGTTTTTAGACTTTACTTCTTTTTTCATTAAATTCCACTTGTCCTAAAAACATTAAAATAGTTGCACTTAAAAAATTATAAACCTATTATAAGGACGCTTGAAAAAGAGGTAAAAAAATGAGTAAAAGCAAAAAAGAAAAGAAAAAGGAAAAAGAATTAGTAAAGAAAACTCAAGGTCTTTGGGCTGAATTCAAGGCATTCATTACTAGAGGCAATATCCTTGATATGGCGGTTGGTGTTATTATCGGTGGCGCCTTCAACGCTATTGTAACTGCACTTGTTAATATCTTGATGAGCGTTTGCACTTGGGGAGTCCCTGGTGGTATCAAAGGCTTAATTACCGTACTTCCTGCATCTAATCCCGCCCAGGCTGGTGTAGCAAATATCGGGCAAAAATTTGATGCTAGCGCTTTAAATGAAATGGTAATCAAATATGCTCATGAATCCGGAGCTACCATTACTGTTGAATCTGATTCATTTGTCCAATGGAAGAATTCCTTGCTTGGTTTATATCAATTACATGGAACTACATACGTTTATAACCAATCCGCCTTTATCGATTGGGGAACATTCATCAATGCTATAATTTCCTTCTTAATCATCGCCTTGACCTTATTTGTCATCGTCAAAGTCTCTAAATACATCACTAAGAAAAGGGACGAATACAAAGCCAAGATTCAAGAAGAATATTATCAACGTCATCCAGAAGAAAGACCTGTTCCACCAGCACCGGCCCCTAAAAAACCAACAACTGAGGAACTTCTTACTTCTATCCTTGGTGAACTCCAAAAACAAAACGGCACAAAGCCAACTGAAGAAAGCAAATAAACGATTAGGAACCCTCGTGGTTCCTTTTCTTTCGTTTAAAGTATAGAATTTCTACCATGCCAAGAAGAATTAATTTTGAACAAATCGAAAACTTCCGCGATATAGGCGGATACCAATCTAGATATGGGGAAACTTCCTTTGGAGTAATCTATCGCAGTGCTTCCTTATCTTATGCAAGCAAGGACGATGTAGATAAAATCGCTTCCTTAGGAATTAAGACAATAATAGATTTAAGAGAAGATGAGGCAAAAGCCAATTTGCCAGATAAAACTAGCCTAGACTCTAGGTTCAATACGGTCTTTCTTCCTGTTAACGGGAACGGAAGAGTCCCTTCTTCCTATGAAGACGGGATAGATAGTTATCTAGAAATGCTAGAAGATCCTCTTAAGGCAAGAAATATATTTAAAGCGATAATAAATTCACCTAAGCCATTGTTACTTCATTGTACGGCCGGGAAGGATAGGACTGGTTGTTTTATCATGATGATATTGCTTGCTAATGGAGTCGATTTTGATGATATCAATGCCGATTATATGGCTTCCTTTCCTTATTTAGTAAAGATGACAAAGAATACTAGGGAATTTCATCCAGAAGTTCCTGAGGTAGTGCTTACTCCAAATATAAAATATTTAAGGGATGTCTATGACGCTTTTATTAAAGCATATGGCTCCTTAGAGAATTACTTTGAATATATAGGGCTAAGTGATGATGAAGTTAAATGCCTTTCTTCAATATTGGGGAAACAAGAAAAGTCAGTCGGGGCTGTTATTTTTTCTAATGGAAAAGTATTGGTCGAGCATATGTCATTAGGACATTATTCAATTCCAAAAGGACATGTTGAAAAAGAAGATAAAGATGAATTAGACACCGCTAGAAGAGAAATAAAGGAAGAATTGAACCTCGATGTTGAACTTATTCCTTCTTTTAAAACATCAATTTGGTATTCCCCTTTTGAAGGAATAAATAAAGAAGTGGTTTTCTATTTGGCAAAGGCAAAGAATGAAGAAATAAGCGTTGATAAAAAAGAAGTTTCTGATGCTTATTGGATTAAACCAGAAGATTGCATGAGAGTATTGTCTTTTGATTCTGATAGAGAAGTAGTCAAGAAAGCCTATATATTTGCAAAATCTAATTCTATAGATCTTTAATAACGCGAATTACTTCATTCATGAATTTTCTATTTTCATCGAATGCAGGTAAATGGAATGAACGTTCAAAAGTAACGAATTCCTTTTTAGGGGCTTCTATATTTTGAAAGTGCTTCAAGGCAATTTCATAAGGGGTAATGAAATCCTTTTTTCCTTGGAATATGAAGTAGGGGATCTCGTATTTTGGTTTATTTGGTAGTTCGATTTCTTTTTCATGTTCTCCGATAGATTTCATGCTGGAAACAATTCTAGATTTCATATAGAGTCGCTTCCCTTCTTTTTCGTAACAAGGCGCATCTAAAAGAGGCTTTATTTCTCTAAGGTAAAAATTCTTATAGCTTTTTGGCTCAAAATGCGGGTATAGAAGAGAATGGAAAACAGCGGAATCCTCCTGCGTTAAGAAATATCCGTCTTCATCATATTTAACGTAATTAAGTTTCTTTAGTAGCAATGGCTTGTCTATAAATTTATTTTCCATTGCTTCTTTTTGCCACTTAATTATTTCTTTAATTGAATAAAGTTGCCCATAACCTATATATGCCTTAAATAAATCCGGTCTAGACGAGATTGCTAAAGAAGAAATAAATGAACCCCAAGATTCACCAATCAAGACAATTTCATAGTTATATTTCTTTTTGATATAGCTAGCGATTTCAATTAAGTCAGAAACGAAAATCTTAGGGGAATAATCAATGTCTTTATAATTCTTTGGGCAAGAATCTAAAGACCCTCTTTCATCATATGCGAATATTTGGAAATGCTTCCTTAAATCAATTAATTTCTTTTCGATTTTATGCCTATTTGGTTCGCCTGGGCCTCCATGGACGAATAAAAGGGCAATAGAAGAAGCCCCTTCGATATGCGCTAAAACGTGCCTAACATTATTTATAGTTAAATATTCTTTAATTTGTTCCATGTTAAGAGGATTATAATGCATTCTTTTCATAAAATGAAAATATTAATTTGTACATTATTATGTTAGAATAATGCCATGAAAACAAAAATCATCCCAATTACATCTCTTAGAGATACATCAAAAATCGAAAAACTAGTTAAGGAAGAAAACGGACCTATATTCGTTACCAAGAATGGTTTTGAAAGCATGGTCATCATGAGAAATGATTATTATGACGACCACTTTTCTATCGAAGAAATAAATGGCGTTGTTTCGAATGCTTCTTCAATACTTTCTTGCAAAAAACAATCTAAGTCACTTGGATTTGTTAGGGTTATGTCCCCTTCTATTGAAGTAGAAGTAGGAAACGTTTCTTATAATGTTGCTCAAATTAAGAAAGCGTTAAAGAAAGCAGAAGAAAACGAAGTTGAAATAGTTTGCTTCCAAGAATTATCTATATCTTCTTATACTTGTGGCGATTTCTTCTTAACTGATTCTTTATTGAACAGGTCTTTAGAAGGATTAAAGGATCTTAAAGAATTTAGTAAGAGTTTAAATCTAGCTTTCTGCGTTGGTCTTCCTCTTCAAATTAATAATAGTCTTTATAATGTTGCAGCTTTTATCCATAAAGGAAAGATATTAGGAATAGTGCCTAAGAAGAACATTCCTAATTATTCTGAATTTTATGAAAAAAGATATTTCGATGAGGGAATTGAAGGTCCAATCGAGATTGAACTATTCGGAGAAAAAACATACTTTGGGTCCAATCTTATTTTTGTAGATGAAGATTATCCTGATTTAAAAGTCGGGATTGAAATATGCGAGGACCTTTGGGTTCCTTCTTCTCCGTCTTCATCTTTGGCGTTAGCAGGGGCTACTTTAATTTTGAATCTATCTTCTTCTAATGAAACTGTATCTAAAGCTAACTATAGAAGAGACTTGGTTAGGATGAATTCTGCTAAATTAATATGCGGTTATGTCTATGCTGATTCTGGGATGGGTGAATCTACAACTGATCTAGTATTTTCTTCTCATCAAATCATTTGCGAGAACGGTTCAATTCTATCTGAAGCAAAACCATTTAAGTTTACTGATGCGATTTCTGATGTTGATATAGAAAAACTTTCTAACCAAAGAAGAAAGATGACTAGCTTTAAAAATAAACTACAAAATAATTATAAATATTTGACTTTTGCGCTGGATTTAAAGAAAAAAGACACGTTATTACGCCACTATAATAAGAATCCATTTATTCCGGAAAAAGAAGAAATTGATTTAGAAAGAGTTGAATCAATTTTAACAATGCAGGCTTATGGATTATTAAAGAGATTAAAGACTATTCATCAAAATAAAGTCATTATTGGGCTTAGTGGCGGACTCGACTCAACCCTTGCTTTATTGGTTGCTCACGTTGCTTTTAAGATTGCTTCATATCCTTTTGAAAACATCTTAGCAGTTACTCTTCCTTGCTTTGGCACTAGCAAAAGAACTCATGATAATGCAAAAGCCTTATCAGAGGCGTTGGGAGTAAGTTTCAAGGAAATAAACATTGCCTCAAGCGTTTCCTCTCACTTTAAGGATATTGGTCATGATATAGATAACCACAATGTTGCTTATGAAAACGCACAGGCTAGAGAAAGAACGCAGGTCTTGATGGATTTGGCAAACGACACAAATGCTTTGATGATTGGCACCGGCGATCTTAGCGAATTGTGCTTAGGCTGGTGCACATATAATGGGGACCATATGTCGATGTATGGGGTTAATGCATCAATCCCAAAGACTTTAGTTAGATATCTATGTAGAGGTTATGCTGAATTAAATAAAAAGGCAGCCCCATCTCTTCTTGATATTATCGATACCCCAATTTCGCCTGAACTCCTTCCTTTAAATAAAGGTCAAATCGAACAAAAGACCGAGGACAAAATCGGTCCTTATGAATTACATGATTTCTTTATCTATCATTATTTAAGATTCGGATATTCTCCTACTAAGTTATTTTATTTAGCCAAAAATGCATATAGAGATAGCTTGAGCAATGAAGAGATAAAGAAGTGGCTAAGATTATTCTTTACTAGGTTTTACCATAACCAGTTTAAAAGAAGTTGCCTCCCTGATGGGCCTAAGGTTGGATCAGTTGCAATATCCCCTAGAGGTGATTTAAGGCTTCCTAGCGATGCTAGCGTTGATGATATTTTGAATGAGATAGATAGAATTATTTGTTAGTTTGTTTTATTTTAAATATAAGAAGGGAGTAAACACATGGCCGATAAGACAAAGGTTTATCACATTTCCAAAAGAAGTGACGGCAAGTGGGCTATTAAATTCGCTGGGGGCGAAAAGGTTATCAAGACCTTTGCAACCAAAGAAGAAGCTATGAAATATGGCGATGCTTTGGCCGGAAATCAGTCTGGAATTGTTTTGGTACATGCTTCAAAAGGCAAGAATGCCGGCAAAATCCAAAAGCAATACAATTCTTTGAAGAACGTAAAATAATTATTTGATTACTATTTTCTTTTCTATTCTATTATCGACGTATATTTCTACGACTTTATTAAAATGGGCGAGGCAATAAGGGCTTGGCATTTCATAATGTGATGCCATATCCATTATTATATTGTCTGGAACCCATTTTTCTTTTGGCCTAGTCTTGTTTCTTTCTAGACATTTTGAATAATCATTTAATTTCAATAATATCATTTCATAGAAATTGAATTCTTTTAGGTGACGGATAAAATAAAGCCTTCTTTCGTCATAAAGCATTGTTGTATCAAACACTACAGTTAATTCGTCATGCTCCAAAGCTAGCTTTTTGGCCCTGTTAATCATTTCTTTATAAACTGGAGTCATGTTGAAATAGGGAGGGAATTTATCATATCCTCCATATAAATCTTTTCTAACTTCATCTGCTGCGATTACATAAATTGCTTCTTTTGGGTGTCTAGATGCGTAACCTTTTGAATATGTTGATTTTCCTATCGCGGCAGGTCCGCATACCAATAAAAGTTTTTTCACAAGCAAATTCTATAATTTAAAGAAGCCGAATTCATTAACTAAATTAACTTTTCTAAACATTTTTGTTGTATTTGAGTTGATAATGTAAAAAGCGTGGATAAAATTAAAGACATGGATAATTTCACAAGAGCCCAAGAAGACTTTGTTGAAGCCTTATTAATGTTAGAGGAACAAGGGCTACCTCTAGAAACTACTAAAGTCGCTCGCTTACTAAACGTATCTAAGCCTGCCGTTCACCAAATGGGTCACGAACTAATAGACAAAGGATTGATAACTAGAAAAGATTATGGCGACATGACTCTTACTGATGCAGGAAGAGAACTAGCAAGGAAGGTTTTTAACCGTCATAAGATATTAAAACAATTCCTTATTGAATTAGGCGTCTCTGAAGATGTTGCAGAAGATGATTGCTGCAAGATTGAACATGTAATTTCAGAAGAAACCTTCGAAGTGATCAGGAAAAAAATAGAAGAGAAATAATTATCTCTTTAAAGAATAGAAGTAGTTATAGACGTAGTGGCTATTTGCTTTATCTATGGCTTCTTCTTTTTCTTTTGCAAACATTAAATCAATCATTAGATTAGAATTTGTTTCAATCAGGGGAGATAAAAATTTCGCCTTTAACACGGCTAACTGCCTAGATGTATTGAATTCTTTCCTTTCTAGGTCTATTTCAAAGAATAAGTCGAATAAATCTAATAAATCGTTTTCTAATTCTAGATATTTTTCTTTCGTTAAATTGTTCTTGTCTATTGCCTTCGGGTCTATTGAATTTGTTTCTACATTAGATAGGGTTTCTAAGAATTCAACTTCCTTAGTGGAAGATAATTCTTTTAGTTCATGTTTTATAAACCCTAGAAATAAGAAAGGAAAATCCTTGGATGAAGAAATTTGAGTTAATTCAATTATTAATTTTTCTTTAATTTCAACGATTTGACTGTTCATGCTAGAAGCAATTTTACAATAAATTTCAAATATACTCATCCTCTTTGTTTATATCTTTGATTTTGAGTGTAAAATCTAATAGGAATGGATATGGCGATGAAAAAGGAAATAGCGATAATAGGTGGATCTAGTGCAGGATTATTATGTGCTCTTTCTTTATCTAGAAGAAAAGATTTATCTATTACAATATTTGAGAAAAACGATAGGTTAGGGAAGAAACTAAATGCAACTG
>JALEUF010000016.1 GCA_022781015.1 Caryophanales bacterium | reverse complement strand
CCAAAAAGGAGAAAAAATGAAAAATCTCAAAATCAATCGTTTAGCTTTAGTTGGACTAACAGCCTTAGTTGGTGGTTTAGCTTCCTGTGGTACCGGGGGAGGAGGATCTTCCTCAACAACCACAAATGTCAACATCCTTGTCTTTAACGGGACTGGTGGAAGAGAATGGCTAGACAAAGCCACAAAGCGTTTTGCCGAAGCCAATAAGGAAACCTCTTTCCAAGAAGGAAAGAAGGGCATTACCTTCAAAATCACCCCAAAGAAGAGCGTTGTCTTTAATTCTGAAATGAAGACTAGTGGTGATGATATCTTTATCTATGAATCTACTACAGATATTTATCAATTAGCTGCCCAGAATTTCTTGATGGATCTTTCTGATATTGTCGAACCAATGGTTACTAGCAATTCAATCGAATCCAATACCTTAGAAAGACTAAAAGGACCAGATGACAAATATTATGCCTTGCCACATTATGAATGGTTCCCAGGAATTAGCTATGACAAGGACCTTTTCGAACAAAAGAATTACTATTTTGCCGATCCTAGCGTAGATGAACAAGATAAGGAATTATATACAAGCAAATACGGCAACGCCTATTTTGTAGCTGATAAAAATGCCAAGAAATCAGTCGGCCCAAACGGCAAAGCCGGAGACTATGATGATGGACTTCCATCTTCATTAGAAGAATTCAATATCCTTTGCGATAAGATGGCTGGCGAAGGTGTCTCCCCATTACTTATCTGTGGCGGCGGACATTATTATTCCTGGTACTTGCCTCTTGCCATGTGGGCATCATTAACTGGTGCAGATGGCATGAAAGATACTATGTGCAACTGGACCGATGCGGAAGTTGATATGGTTTCTAGTTTTGGAAGCGAAGATGCTTTCTATTCCGGTTCTGGATTAAAAAAACCAGTTACGACAAAGATGAAGCTAAATGATGAAAATGGCTATCAAATGTATAACATGGCTAACCGTTATTATTCCTTGGCCTTCTTTGAAATGGCTCTTGCTAATAAGTGGATCGATGCCGAAGCACTTGCTAATTCTAACCAAACCCCAGTCGAAGCCATGAACTGGTTCATCAATAAACATAACAGTAAATCCTATGGTATGTATTGGGACGGTTCCTATTGGTGCCATGAAGCTGCTGATGTTGGAACATTTAGCGATTATGCCAAGATGAATGTTGATAACCCAGATCGCCACGTTGCATTTATGCCTCTTCCAACTCAATTGACTGGTCAAGTCAGTGAAGGACATGGAAAGAGACCAACCTTAATCAACGTTGGTTCAACCTTGACTTTCGCTAATGCTAGATGTGAAAAGAATGGCAAAGCCAAAGCCGTTAAGGAATTCATCAAATTCATCTATAGCGAAAATGAACTTGCTGCTTTTAGTGAATTAACCGGATTGACCGCACCAGTTAAATATTCCTATAACGTTGATGCCTTAAATAACACATATTATAAAGATTTGGCTGCTTATAGAGCTGATGCAGAAGTAGTCCAACAATCTTCCTATTCCACTCGTTACAAAAAGAATTTCGCCACCTTCTTATATGGCTATACCATGACAATTTCTTCCTTTGCTTCTAGCAGTGGAACTCAAAACCAAGGTGGATATCTAGACGCCTTTAGGAAACTAGATTGCACTTCTCAATATATATTCGAACACACTCAATTAACCAAAGATAACTGGGACAAAATGTCTAAGTAGTCTTGACGAGGGAAACCATGTATAAAACAATTACACGTGATAAAAATAAGGCAAAGAACAAAAAGGAACTAACCCGTTTCCTTTTCTGCATGGCATTTCTAATAATACCAATCATCCATTTCTTTCTCTTTTATATTTATGTCAACATGAATTCTTTCATCATGGCTTTCCAAACATATACTCTAGATTATGATTTAGAGAGAATTGTCACCACATTTGCTGGGTGGGAAAACTTCAAGGTTGCACTTTCCTCCTTTTCAAAATATCCATATATGTTGAAAAATTCCTTGATTTTCTGCGCAGTTGATTTATTTCTCGCCCAGCCTCTTGCTTTGCTTGCATCCTATTATATATATAAGAAAAAACCAGGAAGTGCGCTCTTCCGTACGGTTCTTTACCTCACACAAGTATTATCTAGCATTGTATTAGGACTCTTATTTAGATATGTAGTTCAAAATGCCATACCAGAAATCTTATTTAATTTGTTTGGCACCGAAAAGGTGGATGCTCTAGGTGATCCGAATATGCAGCTCTGGGTAATGATTACTTTCAATGTTGTCATGAGCTTCGGTGTTAATGTCTTGCTTTATAGCAATGCGATGGGCAATGTAAACCCTGCCCTTATCGAAAGCGCTTCTCTTGATGGGGCAAATACTCTTTCCATCTTGTGGCATGTTGTCTTGCCAAAGATTTATCCAACTATTGTATCCTTGGCTATTGTTATCATTTCCCAATTATTCGTATCTCAATACCAGGTATTCAATATTTATGGGGAGAATGCGATGGCCATGGGGAATGTTGGTTACTTCATTTACCTAAATTCCCTAAAATCCGACATTCTTGGGGGAGTACCAAATTATATTAGTTATCCGGCCTTAGCTGCTTTTGGCTTGGTTTTGACCGCGATTATAGTTCCAACAACCTTCTTAGTAAAATTCTTACTAAATAGGTTTGGGCCAAGCGAGGATTAGTTATGGAAAAAGTTAGGACCAACTCAATGAATAACATAAAACGCGGCAGGAAGCCGAAATCATCAAAGATCGATATTTGCTTCTATGTCCTCCTTGCTATCTTGATTTCTTTATTTGCTTTATTCTTACTCTTCCTTCTTCTTTGGGGGTTAATGACTTCATTGAAGAGCAAAAATGACTTTGAGCAAAACGGAGCAATCGCCTTCCCGTTTGTTGATTGGGGGAACTGGGAGAATCCACTAGCTAGCAATTACCAATTGTTCCATCTTAAGAATTA
>JALEUF010000191.1 GCA_022781015.1 Caryophanales bacterium | reverse complement strand
TTACTGAATTAAGCGAGAAGATTTCTTCTTCTGAGGCGACAATCCTTAGGTTTTGCAGGAAAATAGGGTTCAAGGGATTCCAGGATTTTAAATTAGCTTTATCTAGAGATATTGCCTTAAACCAAAAAAATGAAGACATGTCTGCGACATCTTCTTTCCTTGCTAGTATTTCTAAATCATTAGAGAAATCTAGTGATTCATTGGATGAAGAAGATATAAATACAGTTTGCAAGAAAATGCTAAATTCAAGGAGGCTATGTGCCTTTGGGGTTGGATCTAGCTATGTTGCCCCTTTGTTTTTAAAGCAAAGGTTATTAACAGTAGGCAAATTAGTCTTAGCCGAGCAATCTAGCCATACCATGACTGCAATTGCATCCAATTTAAATAACAAGGATGTAGTTTTATGCTTCTCGGTTTCTGGAGCGACTAAAGATATCCTTGATGTAGCTAAAATTGCCAAAAGAAGTGGGGCGTATATTGTTTCTATTACTTCTTATCCATCTTCTCCATTAGGCAAATTATCCGATATGATTTTTAATGGATGTTCAAAAGAAGCATCAGCCTATAGAGGTAGCCTTACTCACTGCATGGGTCAATTATTTATTGCCGGCATCTTAGCGGAAAGCTGCGTTTCCATGTTAGGCAAAGAAGGGGAAAAGATAGCATTCAAGACTATCTCTGATTTCTCTGATAAATTGATTTAGTTGTAATTAGATATTTATTTAAAATGTCGTTTATAAACATTGCTTTTAATGTTAGCAAAATCATTGCTTTTTTAATTATTGAAAGCAAGGTACCCATTAATTATAATTTATATGTTCAAAGATTTTGAACTTATGAGGTATTGAATATGATTATAATGGATTTAAAGTTTCAAAATGTTTTGGGTTTCAAGGATATTCATTTTAATTTTTCCTATCCAAGGAAAATAAAAAACAATACCTTAGGTGATGAATGTCTTAATGGAATCCCTAATTTTAGATATAAAAAAGTAAATATCATCATGGGGAGCAATTCTAATGGTAAGTCTTCTTTAGGCATTGCTATCTGGAAAATATGCATGTTTTTAAGAAATAAGGAAAGTAGTAACTTATTTGCCCTTCTTTCTGATCAGGCCGATTTCATGAATATCGATATAGATTATGTTTCTCGCATTGCTTTAAATCGTTATGTCCTAAATAGAGTTAGAATCCGTATGGAAAAAGAAGAATCTTCACCATCTGGATTTGATATCAGGATGGATTATGAGAATGCTTTGCTTAGAAATGACGATACTTATGAATCTGCATGTCTAAATTTAGCTATGAAGGCTAAAAATAAAGATTATATAGAATGCCTAAATGACATTTCTTGTTCTGATGGCTGGTTTATTTCAATGCCGATTACTGAAACTGGATTTGATGATTTTGTCTTGAATCTAGATGCAAAAGAAAGAGAAGTGTTTTCAAAAGTCTTATTCAAGACATTAGTTACTTTAGATCCGAATATCCAGTCTGTTAATGTAAGTTCTGAAATTGATGATGCCTATATTGTCAAATATGACGATGGGAAGAATACTCTTGTTAAAAGCGGAGACAAGATAAGTGATATCCGTTATCTTTCTAGCGGGACTAAATATGGATTTTTAATTGCCAAGGTATTCTATTTCCTAGGCAAACATAAAAATGGTCTTTTCTATGTGGACGAACTTTTCTCTTACATCAATTCTGATTTAGAGATTGCTATGTTAAATACGATGATTTCAATGTTAGGGGATTGCGAGCAACTTTTCTTTACTACTCATAATTCAGAAGTATTGCTCCTTCCTTTCCCTCTTCATTCTTTCTTGTTTTTAGGAAAAAAGAAAGAAAATGGAATGGCGTTAATTAATTATGTCTGCGCTTCTGATGTTGAGAAACGTAATAATGTAGTCATTAAAAACCTATATGACAACGATGCTTTTGATATTTCTCCTGATACAAAAGAAATATTTGAAATCGAGGGGTTGTTCGAAAATGGCGAAAAATGAAGTTATTCAATATTTCGTGGAAGGCGAATGTGAACAAAAATTCATCAATTCTTATAAAATGGGACCGTGTTCATTCTTAAAACCTGGAAAAGTCGAAATATTGAACATGGTTAATAATCGCATTACTAAGGCAAGAGCAAGATCAATAAAGCAAAACACCATTGTAGTATTTGTTTATGATATTGATAAAGGAAATCCAACTTTGCTTGAAGAAAACATAAGGACTTTAAAAGAATGTTCTTTAACAAAAGTTATACATGTTCAATCTGTAAAGTGCTTCGAGGACGAAGTTATAAGATCGACTAAAATTAAAAAGATAGATGAAATGTTTTCAACTCAAGGCAAGGAGAATTTTAAAACAGCTTTCATAAATCACGGAGATATTGTTGCAAAGTTGAAAAAAGTAGATTTTAATCAATCATTATTTTGGACAACGGTATTTAACGATGGCCCTTTTAGTAAATATGTCTCCGTTTCACCTTTGTCTTTTATTAGAAAATCTAAAATTAAATAATTTGAATTTTTTATACATAAAAGTATTAAAACCATTTTCTCTATGAGGCTTTTTTAAAATAGCACGATTTTGCTTTATCGTACTTAGATTCCCAATATAAAGCGGTAGATAAAGTCTAAATATAAAACAAAAGCTTAATAACAAATTATTTAAAGTATTCCAACTTTCCAAAGTCTATATTTTTTACAAGTTGTTAATTATTGTGAAGATGTGATTATTTTTAATGAAAACTTTTTTCAAAATGTTGTTTAATATATATGAAATTCATACAATTAATGAAAAGGAATTTCGGAATATGAAGACAATTGGAATTGATGTTGGTGGAACTACCATAAAAGGTTCTAGATTCGATGAATTCGGAAAAGAAGAAGTTAGTGCTTCTATTAGGACTGAGAAACAAGATTTCTCTATTTTCGTTAATAATATGTTTTCTTTAATCGGAAAACTTATTGATCCCGAGGTTAAAGGCATCGGGATTGTTTCGGCTGGTGATATTAATGCTGACCATGAATCATATGGCAATGTTATCAATATACCTTGTTTAAAAGAAAGAAGCCTAGGCAAAGAAATCGAAAAGAAATTCAACTTACCGGTCTATATCGAAAATGATGCAGTAGGCGCATTAGTAGGTGAAGCCTCCTTAAGAAAAGAAAAGAATATAGAAATGCTTACATTTGGGACTGGGATTGGTTCAGCTTGCTTAATAGATGGCAAGCCATATCATGGGGATCCTTATGATTTTGGCCATGTTGCTTTATCTAGAAATGGATATAAATGCAAATGTGGGAAAAGAGGATGCAGCGAAGTATATCTTTCTGCGATTGCCTTATGGAAATTGGCCTGCAAAAGATATAGGCACAATATCGAAGTAACTGAACTAATGGATGCTTATAGAAATGGGGACAGACTTGCCCATTCCATCATCGACGAATATTCTTTCTTGTTAAATAAATTATTAGGAATAATCGATAAGAAGCTAGCCCCTGAAGTAATTATTCTAGGTGGTGGATTAATGGGTTCTAGCGATGTATTCAAAGAGCATATAAAGAAATATAATGCTAAAATCGAATTTGCCGTGATGGGTAATAAAGCCGGTGCTTTAGGTGCTTCAATACTTATTAGGAGGGAACTAGAAAATGGAAGAAAAGTCAATTAAGGGTTTTTCTAACGTCAACATATGTTTTAAAGACGAAATTAGAAAAGGGAGTGTTTCCATTTCTAATGAACATATATCTTCTTTTGATGATGGAGAAGGATATCTAAGACTAAAAGAAGGCTTATTCCTTTGTCCTGGATTAATCGATGAACACATACACGGGTGCCTTGGATTTGATGTAATGGATGCAAAAATAGAATCCATCCAAGGCATGGCTAATGCCTTAGTTAGGGAAGGTGTTACTTCATTTTTAGCTACTACAATGACTGAAAGCGAGCCTAGGATTAATGATGCCTTAGCTAATGTTGCTTCCTTTATGGAAAGCCAAAAAGAAGGCGCAACTGTATTAGGAATCCATCTAGAAGGACCATTTATTTCGAAAAAATATAAAGGTGCCCAAGATGAAAATAATATCCTTAAGCCAAATGTAGATAAATTCATCTCCTTCCAAGAAAAAGCCAAAGGGAATATCAAATTAGTTACTTTTGCCCTTGAAGAAGATGATGGATCTTTCCTTGATTATTTAGTCAAGCATAATGTAGTGGCTTCTATTGGACATAGTGCTTCTAATGCTTCGACTTTACTTAACGGCATTGATCATGGGGCTAGATGCATTACCCATCTATATAATGCACAGTCTCCATTTACCCATCATGAATCTGGAGTAAGTGGTGTAGCTCTAGCAGATTCTAGGCTTTATACCGAATTAATCGCAGACTTCTTCCATTCTACAAAAGAATCAGTCAAGATTGCCCTTGATTGCAAAGGAAAGGAAAAACTAGTCTTGATATCAGATTCAACAGAAGCCAAATATCTTCCTGCTGGCAATTATTATTTAGGTTCGACTCCGATTGTATCGGATACAAATGTTGCTAAATTACTTAATGGAACAATCGCTGGAAGCGTACTTAGATTAGACAAAGCTTTAAGGAATATATCTTCCATATCTAATATATCTTTCGTCGATGCGATTAGATTAGCATCATTTAATCCTGCCTCAAATCTAAGATTAAC
>JALEUF010000166.1 GCA_022781015.1 Caryophanales bacterium | reverse complement strand
CTTTTAAGGTTTTGGAAGGCTTGAAAGTGACGGTATTAGAAGCGGCGATTTCAATCTTTTCCTTGGTGGAAGGATTGGTTCCGACACGGGCGGCTCTTTCCTTCTTTTCGAAGATACCAAAGCCAGAGAGTTTGACGGCTTCACCCTTTACAAGGGCTTCTTCAATGGTGGCTAAGGCTTTTTCGACAACAGCTTCAGCATCACGATGTGAGACTTCAGCTTTTCCGGCGACAATGGTGATTAATTCAGCTTTGTTCATGGATATTTTATCCTCCTTATGCTGTTTGGTAAAAAAAAATTAACATCTAGACACGTGTTTTGCAAGTTATTTTTTAAAAATTACCTAAAAAAGATACTGTTTTTAGGAATATTGAGCAAAAATTCGATGCTATCGACACTTTTTGAAGTTAAAAAATCAAAATGTCTTTAAAACCTATTTTCTTTCTCGATAAATTATATTTATTGGAGTGCCTGTAAAATCAAAAGATTCACGAAGCCTATTCTCCAAGTATCTGGTATATGAGAAATGCGCGAATTTTGGATTGTTGCAGAACATAACAAAAGTTGGAGGGTTAACTGAAACCTGAGAAGCGAATTTTATATTTAGTCTTCCATGATTAAAATCAGGGGTTGGGTTTAAGGCTTGAGCGTCAGAAATTATTTCATTCAAAATTGATGTCGGTACACGACGACAGCAAGAAGTATATGCCTCGTCTATTGAAGGCAAAATATTATTAACACCTTTTAGAGTTTTAGCGGAAGTGAAAATAATTTTTGCAAAATCCAAGAACTTGAATCTACTTCTAATCTCTTTTTCGAACTCAGTTTGCATTAGACCCTTAGGAGCTTCGTCCCATTTATTGACCACTATCACTATTCCTTTATTGGCTTCGAATGCATAACCGGCGACATGCCTATCTTGGTCGAGAATACCAACGGAAGCATCAATGACTAAAATAGCTACATTGCTTCTGTCAATGGCACGTAGGGCTCGAATTGAAGCAAATTTGTCAACCGATTCATAAATTCTACCCTTCTTGACTAATCCTGCGGTATCAATTGCAACATAGTGTTTATCATTAACAGTAAATGGAGTATCAATAGAATCTCTAGTTGTTCCAGCCAAAGAATTTACGATAACTCTATTCTCACCAAGAATTGCATTTGTAAGAGAAGACTTGCCAACATTAGGTCTACCAATGAAACAAAAAGAAATCGCATCTTTATTTTCTTCCTCTTTTTCTTCAGGAAGCAATTTGATTATCTTATCAAGCAAGTCACCAATACCAATACCGTGACTAGAAGAAATGCAAATAGGATCTCCTAAACCTAATGAATAGAATTCGGCAGCGTTACCAGTCGATTCTACATTATCAATTTTATTTACAGCTAAAATAACAGGCTTGTTAGCCTTGTAAAGCATTTTGGCTACAGCCCTATCATCGCCAGACAATCCTTTTTTTCCATCGACAACAAAAACAATGACGTCTGCCTCGTCGATAGCAATTTGAACTTGTGCCCTTATTTCTTCTTGGAATGGAGCATTTTTAATTTCAACTCCGCCAGTATCAACAACCGAGAATTTCTTTGTAAGCCATTCTCCAGTTCCGTATATCCTATCCCTAGTAATACCAGGAGTGTCTTCTACAATGGAAAGTTTAGTGCCAACTAATCTATTAAATATTGTAGATTTTCCCACGTTTGGGGAACCAACTAACGCAACTAATCCTAATGACATTTTTCACTGACTCCTGTTTTGTCTTCAACAATCTTTAAAATTGCATCGACAACTTGCTCAATATTTAGGTGGGAAGTGTCTAAAACAATTGCATCTTCAGCTTCTCTTAATGGGGCAAAATCCCTGTGGGAATCTATATAATCTCTTTTCTTAACATCATTAACGACATCTTCATAACCGGTGGGAATGCCTTTTTCGACATTTTCATCATATCTACGTTTTGCTCTAGTTTCTACTGACGCTATTTGATAAATTTTTACATCAGCATTTGGAAGGACGTAAGTACCAATATCCCTACCATCCATTACCACCGATTTTGACTCAGCCATTTTCCTTTGCATTTCAACTAAAGCAAGTCTTATGTCTTTATAGGAAGCAATATAGGAAACGTTAGAAGAAACTAATGGTTCTCTTATTGGAGCTGTTACATCTTCGCCATTACAAATAACTTTTCCATTTTCAAGCAAGTCAATCTTTACATCTTTTATGATTGAGCAGGATTCTTGTTCATTTTTTGGGTCTAGATTGGCCTTTATTACAGCATGAGTAAAAGCACGATACATAGCTCCTGTGTCAATATAGGTAAACCCTAGTTTTTTGGCTACGATCTTAGCGACAGTGCTCTTACCAGCCGCTGCAGGTCCATCAATAGCAATAGAAATTGTCTTGCTCATATTTACTCCCTTACAAACAATATGTACATTAGAATAAGCCCTATAACAGCTAAAACTGCTACAAGAATCTTTAGCCATAGAAGAGATCTTCTTCTTTTTAAATAGGCTAAATATGGTGCTTTTATTTTTTCGTTATCTTCATCAACGTAAATTTTGGCGTTGTTAGGACTAATGCCACCATCATTCGGAATTCCCTCATTAGCCTCGCCATCACCTAAAAAAGATCCATCAGGAGCAAAACAAGAAGCAGGCATCCTGCTAATTTCTTGTCTATATTTCGCATAACGTTCAATTCTAGTTTCCATGCCCCTATATTTTAGGCTTTTTTATTATCAATAATAAAGAGTCTAGGCAAAATAAAAGCAAAGATGAGCAATTCACCTTTGCTTTTTTGGTCTTAAATTAGTTAGAAGCACCAAATAAATGCTTAAATAATAAGCACCAAATAACGTCAAGCCATCCAAAGACAACGCCAACAAAAGTAACTAGCAAGGCTAAAATTAATCTAATTGGTGTTTTTCTTTCAAGGAACGCAGTCCAACGAACTACAATTTCAGTAATCCAGTTAACAAAAGGGATTAAAAGAAGTAAGATTTGGACTAGACGTGATTGACTATTAAACCATCTCATTTTTGTTTTCCTCCGTGTTTAATATACTACATAGAAAGTAAATATGAACAAAAATATTTCAAATATGTGTTTACACATAAAAGCATCTTAACCTTTTATTAATTTATAAATATTGAACAAAAGCAATTCTCTTCTTATAATAGCCCTATCCATTGGAGGAAATGAAATGGCCAAAAAATTAAAAGTCGATGACGATATGTGCATCGGTTGCGGACTCTGTGTTGGAAGCCACCCAACCGTCTTCGAATTCAATGATGATGGAAAAGCCACTGTCGTTGCTGAAGCTGATGATGCCGAAGCCGAAGATGCAATCGCCAATTGCCCAGTCCAAGCAATCAGCGAAGACTAATTATTAATAAAGTTAGCCCAGGAGTTAATCCTGGGTTTTCTTTTTGGGTGTAAAGCGTAAGAAGACGTGTAAAGAACGATAAATAATAAAGGTTAAAACAATAATAATCGCATCTTTGATCGCATTAAAAGGAGCAACAGCTAATAGTCCATAACTCCAGCCAACATCACTTATTGCAGGATTGGCATATCTCATTATTTGAAGTAATCCTTCAGGAGTAATTTTTAACATCCAAAGATAAAACGGAATCAATACATAAACATTTAAAACAACTCCGCATATTATTTGTACAACTGTTCCTATTCCAAATCCAATAGCAACACCTTTTAAATTTCTCTTCTTTGAATAAATAAAAGTAGTTAATCCAACATAGATGCTAGATAAGACAAAGTCTGCAAATTCTCCAACGCATAAAGTTGAAGTCATAGGCAATTTGACAATTGTCTTGATGGCAATGACGGCAATTCCACTTACTGGGCCATAGGCAAATCCACAAATAAAGGCTGGTATTTCATCAAAATGAAGACTTAAGAAAGATGGAATAAATGGTAATTTGATATTGAAGATCGGAACCGTATACAAAATAGCGCTTATCGCCCCAAACATGGAAACTCTAGCTATAAATCTAGTAACATTGAATTCTCTTTTGGTATTAAAGGAAAAATAGACCTTGAAAGTTAATACTAAGACGATAACAAACAAGGCAAGGGCTACATAAGAGTAAATTGACATAAAAAATCCTCCCAAAATGCGACAAACAGGGAGGCCAAATCGTGCATCTTCTTTTATCCGGACTTTACCGTTGGCTTTGGAATTTCACCAAATCGTGCTCAGAGAGCTTGTGGGCTTTACCACCAGTCGACGTAATTATCGTCGCCCTGAAGCAATTACATTATAATACGTTTTTTCTTTACGGGTAGGGTTAAATCGAAATTAATACACTTTACTTACATTTAAATGAATCAATAAATCTTTCTTTATCTTCTTTTGAGTTGAAGTTTAAAGTAATGCTTTTTTCTCTTTCAGAAGATGAAATTAAACCGGAAAACGATATAATGGGTTCGCTATTTTCCAAATAAGGCTCATTATTTATTAAAGCATGAGCAAGCCTTTCGCTCTCTCTGACCGAGAGCTTTTTCTCATTAATTATTTTGTAAGCCGTCTCTAATTTTTCACCCTCCAAAGAAACTAAAGCCCTTGCATGTCCATATGATAATTTACCTAGAGTAATATCTTTCTTGATTGGATCAGGAAGAGAAAGAATACGTAAAATATTGGTTATCTGGCTACGTGAAAGGTGAGATAAATCCGCCAAAGTTTGTTGGGTATAGCCAAATAAAGATGAAAGTTGTTTACAAACAACAGCCATTTCCAGAACATTAGCAGACCTATTATCTCTAGTATCTGCTAAAAGCATGAGCAAAACTTCTTCATCTTCAGCATCTCTAACTACACAAGGAAGAGATAATATACCAGCCTTTTTAGCACCGAAAAACCTTTTCCTGCCTAATATTAATTCGAATCTATCGCCTTTTGATCTTACAATCAAAGGATTATAAAAACCTTTTTCTTTCAATCCTGCAGCAAAAGAAGAAACAACATCTTTAGGAATAACTATGTCCTTAATAAAACTAGTATCATCTATTAAAGAAGTAGGAATGAGCCTAGCAGGAGCGGCCTGATATTCCTTCTCCATGACGGCAATAACGTCTTCTTGGGAGAACTTTTCTATTAAATTGGATAAAGATGGAACAACTTTCTTACCTTCTCTTTTCATGGTCAATGACCTCACGAGCTAAAGAATAATAAGCGGTTGCACCCATGCTGGTAGGCTTGTAATTAATAACGCTAGTCATAGCGGCCTGGCTATCGGCTATAGATTGGTTACGTGGTATAGAAACTAGGAATGTATTTTCCTTAAATAAACGTCTGACTTCAGAAGAAATCTCGGTCCCAAGCTGAGTTCTAGCATCATACATTGTTAATAGGAATCCTTCTATTTCTAGACTTGGATTATATTTCTTTTGTACCGTAGAAATCGAAGACAATATAGCAGCTACGGCTTCCATAGCAAAATATTCACATTGGACAGGAATAATTACAGAATCGCAGCTAGCCAGAGCGTTTAAAGAAAGCGCACCTAAGGATGGAGGGCAATCTATAACGACATAATCATATTGTTCCTTGATTTGGCCTAATTGCCTTTTAAGTAAGAAAAAAGGATCGCTTACACCTTGTCCAATCAAAGATGCTTCTAATGATGCTAAACGCAAATTAGAAGGACAGATAAATAGGTTATCTTCGTTAGTTTTTAAAATAGTTTCTTCTAAAGTTGAAGCCCCAACAAGAACCTCAAAAGTAGTTTTCTTGCATAAAGAAATGTCGATACCGACACCACGTCCGGAATTACCCTGTGGATCAATATCTAAAAGAAGTACCTTCTTGCCAAGATGAGACAAGGCGGAAGATAAATTAATAGCGGTTGTAGTCTTTCCTACACCGCCTTTTTGGTTGGCGATTGCAATTACTCTACTCATGAATATCAAAATTATAAATGAATTTCTACCAAAGTGGCTTAGAAATTAATGTAGCCCATGAACGTGGGTACTTAGCTGGGGTCTCATTTACTTTCTTTAGGAAAATATTAAACCTAAGGCTATTAGAAGAAGGCAAATAATCAAGGATAGTTTTTTCTTTAACTAAACCTAGGCTTT
>JALEUF010000156.1 GCA_022781015.1 Caryophanales bacterium | reverse complement strand
AGTTATATCTTCTAGACCTGCAATCATTCTTAATGTAGTAGATTTACCACATCCGGAAGGACCGACAAAGACGATGAATTCATGCTTTTTGATATCGAGATTGAAATCAAAGACGGCCTGGACATTGTTATCATATACTTTGTCGATGTGATGAAGGGCGACGAAGGCAGAATCGTCGAATTTTTCTTTCTTTTTGGTTGTTTCGACTTCTTCCTTAATCTCTTTAAGTTCGTACTGTTCGATGTTTTCTTTAGCCATAAATCTCCTACAAGCGAAATAATCCCCTTGCCCGATAAGATCACTTCTTTCAGGCGCGAGGCGTTTTGCTTAATTTTTGTACGTGTTAATTATCAACTATTTTAAGCGAAATACAAATAAAATTTTATTGATATGGGAAAAAAGTTTAAGAAGACTGAAAAACATTTTTTAGATTATAGACAGATATCCTGTTTATAATCTTTAAATTTTTCTATTTTTACAATGTTTTTTAAAATTATAGACGTAAAAACACGAGATAATTATTTTAATAACAGGTCTAAAGTATTTTATTTTGTGCTTAATTAACCTATTTATTTATAAATAAAGTGATTTTATTCCCTAACCGAATTATACTTGACACATGGGAAAATTAATTGTCCTAGGTTCGATATGGAAAAGAGCATTTGCTCACTTAATAGATTTAGCCGCTACTTTTGCCTTAGCTAGCATTATCTATTTTCCATTTATATTACCTAATGTATCTAATGAAGCAAAATATAATGAGAATGCCGCCAAGATGGTTTCTAGACAATTAGAATCTGGCTTATTCATTGATTTCAAGGGAGTTTCTACCGATGTTACTAGTCCTATAGAAAAGCTAGAGCAATTCCATAAAGAAGATTTTACCTATTATGGAGAAACCAAAACCGTTTATCTATTGGATAACCTAAAAGCTTTCTATTGCAGCGATATTGCAGTAAGTTTCCATATGACCAAACTAAGCGATGAGACTTTCGAAAGCTCTATATTAGGAATAGGAAATGAATCCTCTTTATTTGAATCCTTAACCGAAGTTGATGCCCATCTAAAAATTAACAAGAAAGAAAACGTTAAAGAAATTGATGCGGTTTTGTCTTTAAAAGATATCTATTCATCAGCTTTAACTAAAGTGAATAAAGACCCGCTTATTACTTCTTGCAATAATGAAAATACCCGTATTGTCGGCTTCACTATTTGTTATGCTTTCCCTCCGATTATTTTATCTGCCTTTATATTCTTTTATATAATCCCTCTTATTTCTAAAACAAGTGCGACAATTGGAAAGAAGATATTTAAATTAACTGTTCTAGATAAAAATGGCTATACATATAAGAAAAGATGGCTGATATTAAGGTTTTTATCATTTTTAATTATAGAAATGTTTGGCTCGATGTTTTCTTTTGGGGCAACTTTATTAATATCTTATACAATGACAATGTTTACTAAAAAGCATCGTTCCATACATGATTATCTATCCGCTTCCTGCGTTGCAGATGAAGAAAATTCGTTATATTTCGATACAATAGAAGAAGAAAGACGTTATGAAGAAAGAAATCCAAGTCAATCATGAAGCTGAAAGAGCCCCAGTAGTAAAATATATTTGGTCCAATCTAATAAATTTCGTTTCTTTTATATTAGCTTGTTTATTTTGCTTCTATGCAGTTTGCTATCCAATAATTATTAATAATCCCGGATTTATAAAAGAAAACGAAACCATTTTGGCAAAAAAAGAAGAACTGAATCTAAATTTATCTCTAACTCTAGATGAATATAAAGGATATGAAGAGGTCATACAGAACTTCTATTTTGTTTATTATCCAGATGAATTAGTTGCTTATCTAACTGGAAATAGGAACGATAAGACAATCGGGGAATTATATAATATCTTTGTCTTACGCTTACCAGCCTCCCCTACAATCAATTCATATTCGACTGACTATGCTTCTTATTACGTGAATGAAGATGGAACGGTCAACTCGTCTAAGCCAGGATTTATAAAAGATGGTTTAAATAAAAGGGGGCAGAATGATGTCTTGGATTTATTTAAGTCAACATACAAAGGATTACCATCCCTATTAAATTATGTTGATCCTTCTATAAAATCTTCTTCTGATTTTATTAGCAAGACTCTAACATTAGGCAGAATTTGCTCGATTGGGTTTTCTTTCCTTATATTAAGCGTTGCCCTTTCATTATTAAATAAAGGAAGGAAAGGGATTGGGGAATATATATTCAAGATTAGTTATGGTGACAGATATGGATATAGGCAAAAGATAGGTTTTACTTTATTAAAGAAAACCTATTACCTTCCTTTTATTGCCTTAACAACGATATTTTTCAATGGCTATACCGTAATCCTTCTATTCATTCTCCCCTATTTTATAAATATCATGTTTCTAATATTCGGCAATGATAGAGTTACCCTAGTTGATAAATGTAGCCTCGGCAAAGCCTATCTTGATGATGGATCAGTTTTATTTAAAGACGAAGAAGAAATGAATGAATATAGAAAAAGAGCCCTATCCAATTATACGGATAAGGACTTTATCTCTAAATTATCTTCATTTGAAGCAAGTCAAGAGAGCCTTGATTAAGTGGAAGCCATCTCCCTTAATGTAATTAATAAGGCAAATAACTATTATTCCTAGAATAAAGAAGAATATAGCCGAGCATATATAAAGGATGTTATAGAGCCTGTTTTGCTTTCGCTTTTCCTTTTCGTCTAGCTTATCTTCTTTTTTCTTTTTCTTAACCTTAACTGGTCTAGATGCACCCAAAGAGATATCGGATTCATCGAGTGAATCCGATAATTCTTCGTATTTAGGTTTATTAGTAGGATTACGTGGCATTAAAGGGATTTTACTCCAATTAAAGTCTGGAAGCGATTGGCTTTTTCGTTATTGGTCAATTTTCTAGTAGAATTGACATCAATTGTATCTAGATATAATTCATAACCAGCAAAATCCATTGCCTCATGGGTTGAAGCCCCATCATTATGGACAATCTTATATTCCTTGTTATTAAGGTTATCTTTGATGGTATAGGTAATTTGTCCTTTAGATGCAGCTACATTTAGATTAGAGGCAACGCCATCTTTAGTTAACGCTAATCCGTCTACATGAGTCTTTAGATAGATGAGCTTTTTATAAATCGCATATACATCCATGTTCTTGGATTTTAAATCATAATCAAGAGCATTAACTTCATAAGAAGAGGCATAGGAATTGCCATCTTTTGTATGAGTTCCGTCTTCATTGACTTTATTCTTAGTCCTTAAGAACTCTTCTCCAGAAAGGATAAAGGAAGTTCCTTGGCTAGTTAAGACGATGGAATTAGCTAAAACTGGCATCTTCTTTAATAATTCTTCATCATCGATACCTGCCATAAAGGCACGATCATAAAGAGTGTAATTGTCATGGCAGGAAGCATAATTTAGCGTCTTGTCAGGATCAAAAGATATAGTTGATGTCTTTCCTTCGATTCCAGAGACTACACTTCTCATATCGGACTCACTGCCACCTCTTGGGTTAGTTGCAAATCCAAGTTCATCAACTGCAGACATGCCACCTTTGATAAGGGCATCTCTCATCTTGTCATTAAAGGCACCGAACCCTTCAAAGCTAGCAAGGTTTTTTTGGCTTGCCATGGTTAGACCTAGAGATTCTTCCATTTCCCAAGGTTCGCCATAAATAACGATATCTGGGTTAACGCTTCTAGCAGCTGCAACTACTTCATTCATCGCTTCAAGAGTATGTAGACCCATCAAATCGAATCTAAATCCACTTAATTTATATGTTTCGGCTAGGAATTTGACTGAATCTCTCATAAAGTGGGCATACATTGCATGATCGCTAGCAGTATCGTTGCCACATCCACTCTTAGAAGTAAGCTTTTCGCCATCATAACGGAAATAATATCCAGGAGCCAAGACATCAAAGTTGCTGCCTTTTGCCCCATTCACATGGTTATAGACAACATCCATTATAATAGACATATTGTCACTACCAAATTTCTCGACTAATTCCCTAAATTCCTTGATACGGG
>JALEUF010000136.1 GCA_022781015.1 Caryophanales bacterium | reverse complement strand
TTATTGTTGTAGATGCATCTTCTTCAATTTACGATGCAGCATCTTTAATACAGATTTCTGGAAGGGTTGGAAGGAAAAAGGATGCTCCTGAAGGGGAAGTTATTTTCCTTGCAAGCAAGAAGAATAAAGAAATGGAGAAAGCAATATATGAAATTGAACGATGCAACTCCTTTTTGTAAGGTTTGTTTTAAAGAAATCGAATACACGCCCTCGATATTTTTCCTATCTAACCCTTGTCTATGTAAAAAATGTTTTGAGGAATTTAACTGTAAATGGATGAGGTGGAAGGAGGGAGAAGTTAAATGTTTGGCTTTATATGACTACAACGAAAAAATAAGAAATACCCTTTATCGATTTAAGGGCTGTGGAGATATTGAACTTAAAGATGTTTTCTTTGCTTATCCGATAAATGTTTTGAAGCTGATTTACCATGGATATGTTATTGTTCCAGCCCCGAGTTCGGCATCTCATAATGAAGAAAGAGGTTATAACCAAGTAATCGAGATGTGTAAGATACTTAAACTTCCGATTTTAGATATTTTGCTCAAAACAAAAGAATCAAAGCAATCTGACCTATCTTTTTATGAAAGGCAAAAGGTAAACAAAATTATTGCCTTAAAGGAAAAAGTTGACTTATCAACGAAGAAAATCTTATTTGTAGATGATGTATTCACAACAGGTTCAACAACTAGAGCATGTCTTAATTTGTTAGAGAAATTACACCCCAAAAAGTTATCATGTTTGATAATGGCGAAAACAAAATTTAAATTTTGATAACGCTGTAATTGTTTACCATTTAACTAAATGGTATTATCTTAACGCTGTAACTTAAGGAGATTAACGTGGCTAATTTTATTGAAGCAATATTCCATTTGGAGAAACGCGAACTCAACCGCTATGCTCGCGAAGCAGATCGCGTCATGTCATATGAGAAAGAATTTAGGGCATTAACTGACGACGAATTAAGAGCAAAAACCGCTGAATTCCAAGAAAAACTAAAAAACGGCGCATCACTTAACGATATCAAGTACGAAGCTTTCGCCGTGGCTAGGGAAGGTGCATGGAGAACTATCCATCAATTCCCATTTAAAGTACAAATCATCGGCGCACTTGTCTTAAATGATGGCAACGTTGCTGAAATGAGAACTGGTGAAGGTAAAACTCTTACCGCAACTATGGCAGTTTATTTAAACGCCTTGACTGGCGATGGCGTGCACGTTGTTACTGTTAACGAATACCTTGCGGCTCGTGACGCTGACTGGATGGGTAACATTTATCGTTTCTTAGGCTTGACTGTCGGAGTTAATCTTGCCTCGAAGACTTCTAGCGAGAAAAAAGAAGCCTATCTATGCGATATCACCTATACAACTAACTCTGAATTAGGCTTCGATTATCTTCGTGATAACATGACTCAGTCAGTTTCTAGCCGTGTATTACGTGGATTAAAATATGCCGTCGTTGACGAAGCTGACTCTATTTTGATTGATGAATCTAGGACCCCACTTATTATCTCCGGTGGTCAAAGAGCTGCTGCTAGCCAATATATGGTCGCGGATAGATTTGTTAAGATGCTTCGTCCTGAAGTTGATTTTACTACAGATATCAAAACCAAGACTTGTAACCTTACCGATTCAGGAAACGACAAGGCTGAAAAGATGTTTGGAATCCGCAATCTCTATGATCCAGAAAACCAAGACTTGGTACATAGAATCCACCAAGCTCTAAAAGCTAATTATGTCATGCATCGTGACGTTGAATACATGGTTGATAAGGAAAGACAAGTCCAATTAATCGACCAATTCACCGGACGTATAATGAAGGGCAGGGAATATAATGATGGATTGCAACAAGCTATCCAAGCTAAAGAAGGCGTTGAAATCAAACAAGAAACAACGGTCTTGGCTACTATTACCTATCAGAATTTCTTCAGGTTATACAAGAAAGTATCCGGCATGACTGGTACTGCTAAAACTGAAGAAGAGGAATTCGAAAAGATCTATAACATGAAGGTCATTACAATTCCTACAAATAGGCCAATCCAAAGAATTGATGACATGGATTATATCTATGGAACCCATAAGGCTAAACTCAAGGGGTTAGTAGAAGAAGTAAAAGCTAGACACGAAAAAGGACAACCTGTCCTTATTGGTACAGTTTCCGTTGAATCCAACGAAGAAATATCTGCTTTATTAACTCAAGCCGGTATTCCGCATGAAGTATTGAATGCTAAAAACCAAGCTAGAGAAGCTGAAATCATTTCTCATGCTGGCGAAAAAGGTGCTGTTACACTCGCCACCAACATGGCTGGCCGTGGCACTGATATTAAACTTGGCGAAGGTGTAAAAGAATTAGGTGGCCTATGTGTTTTAGGTACTGAAAGACATGAATCTAGACGTATTGATAACCAGTTAAGAGGTCGTTCTGGACGTCAAGGTGACCCAGGATATTCTAGATTCTATGTATCTTTCGAAGATGAACTTATGAGAAGGTTCGTCGATGACAAAAGAAGGGAATTCTTTATTAAACAGCTCGGTGAAGATCATCTTGAAAACAAGATTATCCAAAATGTTGTAACCAATGCTCAAAAGCAAATCGAAGGAAGAAACTTTGATACACGTAAGAACTTGCTTGATTATGATGATGTCTTAGCTAAGCAAAGGCAAATTATCTATGATCGTAGAGACTCCATCATGCTTGCTGGAGATATTAACGAATTAGTTCATACTTTCTTTAAAGATACCGGTGCTTTCCTTGCTAAAAAGGCGGTTGCCGCTTCTAAAGACGAAGGCTTAATTGATGGAGAAACATTGAAGAAGTTAGTCGAACCTTCATTCGTAAAAGAAGGAACCTTCCCTGCTAAAGCTTATGATGAGGCTACAGTTGAAGAAGGTGGAGAAGACCTTGGAGAATTCTTATATGCTAATTATTTAGAAAAGAGAAAGACCTGGCCAGAAGAGCAAGCCGACAGAGTTGAAAGACAAATTTCCTTGTCCGTTATTGATAGGAACTGGACTAAACATATCGATACCATGGCTCATTTAAGAGAAGGTATCGGACTTCGTTCCTATGCTCAGACTAACCCACTTCAAGATTACGTCAACGAAGGTTATTCCTTATTCCGTGAAATGAATCAAAACATTGCAGTCGACTGCGTATTTAATTTCATGAATGTCCAACTTCAAATCCAAAAGGAGCCTGAAGAAACTAACGACGAAAACGTAATCGAAGTAAAGGCCGAACCAAAAGAAGATAAGAAAGAGGAATAAAATGAAAGAGCTAGTGGAATTAAAACAACAAGCCCAAAAGTTAGGCGAACTTGTTACACAGCTCGGTGATTCTCTTTGACTTACCTAAAATAAATTCCGAGATTGCCGAACTGGAAGCAAAGCAAAACCAAGATGGTTTTTGGGATGACCAAAACAATGCAAAGACAATTTGCAGACGTCTTTCTTCGCTTCAAAACAAAATCGAAAATTACGAAAAATCAAAATCTGCTTATAAAGATATAGTAGAAATGCTTTCCGAAACAAAAGAATCCGATGCTGATATGTTGGATTTAATTGGAGAGGCAGAAGATGAACTTGCTTCTTCTTGCGAGAGCATCCGTCATCAACTTCTATTCTCCGGAAAGTATGATTCTTTAAATTGCACCATCGAAATTCATCCTGGCGCTGGCGGAACAGAAGCCCAAGATTGGGCCAATATGCTTTTAAGAATGTATGGAAGATGGGCCGAAAGAAACAATTTCAAAGTCCAACCTATAGATATAGAAGCAGGGGATGAAGCTGGTATTAAAAGCGCTACTATTAAAATCATTGGTGATGATGCCTATGGAATGCTTAAAGGAGAAAAAGGGGTACACCGTCTAGTCAGGATTTCTCCTTTTGATGCCAATGCTAGAAGGCATACATCTTTTGCTTCTGTTAACGTCGTTCCTGAATTTGGCGAAGTAAGCGATATAGTAATTGATCCAAAAGATTTAAGGGTCGATACATTTAGATCTGGGGGAGCCGGAGGACAAAATGTCAATAAAGTTTCCTCTGCAGTTAGAATTACCCACTTGCCAACTGGAATTGTTGTCCAATGCGAAATTGAACGTAGCCAGTTATTAAACAAAGCAACATGTATGAGCATGCTTACTGATAAACTCATGCAAAAGAAATTAGAAGAAAGAGACGCTCAATTA
>JALEUF010000026.1 GCA_022781015.1 Caryophanales bacterium | reverse complement strand
AGAAATGGAGCAGAACCATTGAGGGGTAGCCCTGAATATGACTGGCTTTTTAGTCCTCCAGTCATGAGGATAGCTATGTATTATGTCTTCTTCTTTAAGAAGTAAACCAGACTCAGCAAGCATATCCACTACTTTATTATTGGCGTCTTCATAGAATAATCCAGTTAATGGATCATCTTTCCCTAGATTTAAGACACCTTTTTCATCGACTGGGCAAAATGGCTTGATGTTATATTTGGCACAGGCATTGAAGTCATCAACACCATGGTCAGGGGCGGTATGGACTAAGCCAGTCCCGCTATCTTCGGTAACGAAAGCGGCACAGATTATTGGAGAAACCCTATCTTTATATAAAGGATGTTCCAAAACTATTCCTTCTAATTCGCCGCCTTTGAAGGTCTTTAGCAAGCTAATCTTGCCTAATCCTAGTTCTTCTTTTAACTTTTCTTGCAAAGATACTAGGAATAATAGATTACCTTTATCGGTCTTAAATAATCCATATTCGAATTTAGGATTGACTGTAACGGCTTGGTCGGCTGGAATTGTCCAAGGAGTTGTAGTCCAAATGACGATATAATCGGTATTAGAAAGCTTATTTTTGCCATCTTTTACCTTGAATTTGACATACATTGTCCTAGCTTTGACATCATGATATTCAATTTCAGCCTCAGCTAAAGCGGATTCGCTTGATGGAGACCAATAAACCGGCTTTACTCCTTTATAGATAAATCCTTTTAAAGCCATCGCGGCAAATACTTCAATTTGCTTGGCTTCATATTCAGGAAGAAGAGTTAAATATGGATGATCATAATCGCCTAGGCAACCTAGTCTCCTGATTTCTTCTTTTTGTCTAGCGACTTGCTTTAAGGCATATTCTTTGCATTTTTCCCTAAATTCAACAACCGGGGTGGCTTTTCTATCAACACCAGACTTAGTAACCATTACTTCAATAGGAAGGCCATGCGTATCCCAACCAAAAATAAATGGGGTCCTAAATCCAGCCATATTCTTATATCTAATGATGAAATCTTTTAAGCACCTATTAAGGGCATGACCGCAATGGATATCACCATTTGCATAAGGAGGTCCATCATGAAGCATGAAAATAGGAGCATCGATTCTATTTTGATTCATCTTTTCATATAGATGGTCTTGCTTCCATTTATTAACTAGAATTGGTTCTTTTTCGCCTAAACCAGCCCTCATAGGGAAATTAGTTTCAGGCATTGATAGTGTTTCTTTTAATTCCATAAGTCCTCCAAGAAGAAATAAAAAGACGCCATATAAGGACGCCTTTAGCGCGGTACCACCTTATTTCCTATATATATGATATAGGCGCTATTAATCTATTTAACGGATAGAAACGGAAAGCCTACATTATTCGACTTTCAGGCTCGGAAGTGATGTCTAGCGGCGTCCCCTTTCTCAACTTCAGCAGGGTTCTCTGTCTTTGCTTTTAGCGCGTCTTCGTCTTAGCCAAGGCAATTTTACACCACTAGGAAAGATAATTCACTACCCATTTATTAAATAAAAAGCGATTAGCAACATAGCAAAAAGAAAGCCAAACCTTAAAAAGAAAACATTTGCCGCTCAAAGCAAATGTTTAAAGATTGTTTAACTGATTAGGCTAGTTATCGAATTTCCCGGAGAAGAAATTTGGAAGGAATTTATCTTTACTAGATTCTTCATCTTCTCCGTTATTCTTTTCTTCTTCTCTTTCTTTTTTAACTGCATTGGCCCTAGCTTCATCGACCCCGTTTCCGACGGTTTCCCTTTTTGGACGGGTGAATGTTGGGACACTAGTAAAATCAAAGTCTTCGGTGAAATCGCTAGCAATGACAGAAACTAGAATTGTATCTTCTAATTGGTCATTGATAGAAACACCGAACTTGATATCGACGGCATTCCCGGCTTGCTCAATAATGCGGTTAACGCATTCATTTGCTTCATATAAAGTGACATTACTTCCGCAGGTTACTGATACAATAGCCCTTCTTGCCCCAGCAATAGAAGCCTCTAATAATGGGGAATTAATCGCATTTTCGGCAGCATCCTCAGCCTTATGGTCGCCACTACCCATGCCAAATCCAATAAGAGCGATTCCAGATCCTTTTAATGTTGATTTAACATCGGCAAAATCTAGATTAATGACAGCAGGAAGCAAAATTAAGTCGGTTACAGTCTTGACTGATTGGGCCAAGACTCTATCAGATTCAGAGAAAGCCTGAGAAATAGGTACTCCTCCAGAAGCCATTAATAATTTGTCGTTAGAGACAATGATGATTGAATCGACCGCATCTTTAAGCTCGCCTAGTCCAGAAACCGAATTAGCAATACGTGTCTTGCCTTCGAAAGTAAATGGACGGGTAACAATAGCAATTGTTAGGGCGCCTTCTTCCTTGGCAATAGAAGCGACTACTGGAGCGGCTCCAGTTCCAGTCCCTCCACCCATACCGGCGGCAATAAAGACCATGTTCGCACCTTTTACAATCGATCTAATTTCTTCGCTAGATTGTTCGGCAGCTGCTTTTCCAACGGCAGGATTTCCTCCAGCCCCAAGTCCTTGGGTAACTTCTTCCCCAATTACGATTCTATTTGGAGCTTTTGAAGTTGCCAAAGCCTGCTTATCGGTATTTAGAACATAGAAATCAACATTATCAATATGTTCATCCATCATTCTGTTGACGGCATTATTTCCAGCGCCCCCAACACCGATGACTACAATACGGGCCACTGGCTCAAAATTATCTAAATCCATTGTATCGTTCATAACTTACCCTCTTTATAAGCTATCGTCATCATAGCTTTCCTTGCTTTTCCTTGCTTTTTCTTTCTTATTTACCCTAGAGACATCAGGCATGCCACGATGGTTGTCTTCTAAGGTTCCTTTATATTGGCTGACAATAAGTATCAATCCCAATAACGAGACAAAATTAGGTTCCCTTGCCCCGATTGCATTCGGGCTATATCTAATAATTTCCTTGTTTTGATAATGGTTAGCAAAGAAAGATTCTAGCCCTGCTAATTTAGAGCCTCCACCGATTAGGATAATAGGAGCATTATCATAATGGCCATTATAGACGCTTAATAAAGAAGCAATCGCATTATCCAAGGTAACAAAATAATCCTTCATGAATATTGAAATTAGTTCATTAAGGTCCTTTTGGTAATACTTGACCTTGCTATTTGAAGCATCCATTCCATTAATGAGCGGAAGAGAATAGCTCTTAGTCCTATTATCGTATCCATATCTATGCTTTAAGTTAATAGCCTCATCTTTGCTGATGCAGAATTCCTTTTGGATATATCTAGTTAAATCATCCCCTCCTATAAAGAAGGAGGCATTTGAATAAGGAGAACCTTCCCCGACAAAGGAAACACTAGTGATACTGCCACCAATATCGACCAAGATATAGGTCTTTGGCATATTGTTATTAGTAGCAATAAGACTAGATGCGCAGAAGCAACTTGGCTCAGATTTAATAACCCTATATCCAGACAAATTGGCATTTTCTTTATAGAAAGTCACCACTCCATTTGGAAGGGCATATATCTTGGCCTTCTCGGTAAGGGAAGAAGATATCTTTCCTAATGGGGGATTAGAATATCTTTCCCCGTTTTCTAAGATAAATTCGTCTGGAATAGTATCGACAATTGTATAATTTTCCGGCAACGGCTCTTTCGTAATAAGAGAGGTAAGGTTAGACAAATCAATCCTATTGATCTCATTATTTGAATCGACAACATTGGTAGTCTTTTCATTTTGGAATACTTTTAGACCAGAGGAAGGAAGCACTAAATTGATATGAGAAATTGTGATGTCTAGTTTTTCCTCGTTATCGCGGATAGAATGAAAATCCGCCAAGGCGCTATTAAGGACATCTTTATTTACCGATCTATCTTCATTTAATAGATTCGGTATCTTTTTTTCCTTTGTATACAAAACTATTGGGGCACCATTTAGGGCATATCCAATGAGTAATCTAATCGAAGAAGAAGTTATTTCTAAGAACGCTTGAGGTTTATCCATATTTTTTACCTGATATATATTAATATATCTATTCAGTTAAAAAAAGATTAACCGATAAATTTTTAGTAGTTTTTCTTTACCTTTTTAGCAAAAAAAGAGCCGGTGAAGGGAAACCGGCCCGAGTAGCAAGCTCTTATTTATTTTTCTTCTTCTATATAGGAAGAAGTTTCGATTCCATCGGATTTATCTTCTTTGGTCTTTTCAACTTGAGTTGAATTTTCTTTGCCATTGACGGCATAGACGGTATAAGTAATCGCGATTGGGGCGCTAGAAACCACTAGTAAAGACAAAACGAAAATCGATGTACGTAAAATAGTCCTGAACCTATAATAATTTTTCTTGTGTCCGGTTTTTACTAATTTGTCTTTCATAATGATTCACCTTGCCTTTTTAATTTTCGATTCGTTTTATACCTCTTAATTTCT
>JALEUF010000208.1 GCA_022781015.1 Caryophanales bacterium | reverse complement strand
TCCATAAAAAGGAGAAAAGAAGAAAGAAGTCATATTTAGAGATAATATATCCATATTCTTGCTTTTATTTAGTTTCATATAAATAATAAATGCATGGCTTTACTTGGTTATGCAATTTTATTGCCATTAATAGTTATCATCCTTCATTACTCGATATTGATTTTATTTAGATTCATCAAGAAAAAGAAAATCTTTAATAAGGAAGAAATCGAACCCTTGCTAATTAATTCAATATCGACGGTTTTGCTTACATTCATCTTTTCACTAATCGTTACTTTTTGCTTTGGTGATATAGCTTTGCTAAATGGGATTATTTATCTTTCTAGCGTTAGCATTCTTCTTTTCTACATCAATCTAAATTGGATATATAAGAAAATAATAAACAAAGAGATTTTTACTCAAGATAACAGGCTTAAAACAATTCGCATTTCACTAATTCTATTAAACTTAGTGCTAGAAACATTCGCTTTCAATGCCAGAGCTTATAAAAAGAACAGCACTCCGATTTCAGTTGATTTTACTTCCTCTTCATTAAAAGAAAGCGATGGAGAAACAAAGGATAACAAATGGACTTACGAAGGTAAGGAAGCAAGCCTAGTTTATACTATTGATAATGAACAAATAAAAAAGGCAAATACAGTTAGGTTAGATTTTGTTAATCCGACTAGCTTTGGTTTAAAAGTTACAATCAGTGGGTTAAAGGATAACAAATTACAATATGAATATTCCTATCAATTAAATCCAGTTGTCTATGAGCATAATCAACTTGGATTACCTAAAGGGGATTTTGATTCATATAAATTTAAATTTGAATTAGATGCAATGGCACGTCCTAATATCGGGGATTATGCAGGGACTTATAATTCCATAACACTATCTTCTATTACTTTCGACGCTCCTAGAGCATTCCATTTCTCTTTATTAAGATTTTCTTTAATCTTGCTTGCAATTCTTTCAATTAGCGAAGTTCCTTCTTTATCTAAAAAATATGTCTTGACTAGAGAAGAAAATAAATCCCCGATCAGAAAATGGCAATTAGGAATAATAGGTGGAGGAATATTGCTATTTATCGGCTCGATTATATATGTATTCATCCAAAGCAAATCGATGCTATCTAGTTATCCTTTAGTTAATGGAGTCGAAAAATATGACATGTATACTCAGTTATTCGACGCACTTAAAAAGGGACAAGTAAATATAGATTTACCATATTCAGCAACCCAAAAATATTGGGATCATGCATATTATAATGAAAAGATATACGTCTATTTCGGGGTATGGCCAGTTATATTTATATCTTTCCCATTCTATTTCATATTTGGAAAAGTCCCGAATGCGATTGGGTTAGAAATAATTGGATTTAGCCTTTATATCCCATTCTTTTTCCTTTTAATAACTGAATTGATAAATCAATTTGATAAAAAAGCCAATAACAAAGTAATTGGATTCCTCCTTTTTTCTAGCTTTTTCCTATCTTTATCAATAATGAGCGTTACTTATAAAAGATATTGGATGAATATAAATAATCCAGTTGTAGAGGCTAATTACCATGTTCCGGTCATATATGGATTAATGCACATGGATGCCTTCTTATTATTTACTATTTTGGGTTATAGCAATCCTGAATATAGGAAATTCTATTTCCCTTTGGCAGGTTTTTCCTTTGTTTCAATTGTTGCGACTAGGCCAAATCTAGCGTTAATTATATTGGTTGCAGCTCCGTTATTTATCCTTCCATTAGTTAAAGAATATAAAAACTACAAAAAGAATCTTTTAGATTACGCTCCAATGTTTGGGATTTTATTAATCGGGGCCTTATTGATAATGAAATATAATAAGGAGAGATTCGATTCAGTCCTTGAATTTGGAGCAAGATATCAACATACAGTCGCCGATATGACAAATATGGGGCTAAATCCAAAAGCCTTGTTGCCTGGATTTGCCCATTATTTCTTCAATCCATTTTCAATAAATCTAAATACCCATTTCCCATTCATTTATTGCACGAATCCTAGATTTAGTAGTGATATAAAAGACTACTCTACTTATCTAAATGGAGGAATTGGATTACTTTTCATCCCTGCTTTCTTTGGGATGTTGCTCAATCCTTTTGTTAAATTTAAAAAGGAGAGCGATGATTTAGGATTAGCATTATTACGTCAGTTAATGTTGCCTTGCTTAATAATATTTACCATGGTCAATTATGCTTTAGCCGGCATTTGTCCTAGATATATGATTGAACCATATCATCTAGCCACGATTGCATCTATTGTTGGATTTATTAGCTTTGCAAGAAGGTTTGAAAGCCATGCAGAGATAATTGTTCCTATCTTCTTTACCTTGATTCTAACTGGGGTCATTATCACGATGAATATCAATTTCGATCCATTCGATGGACTTACTCCAAATGACTTGAATGGACTTAGCTTAAGAATCAGGGAAATATTCAATGATTTCAACTCTTCTCCTTATTATTCTTTCTTCTAAACAATAAAAAAGAGGCCTAGTTTCCTAAACCTCAATCTTTGCTTATTAAGCTTATTTTCTAATTCCAAGGGAAGCAATCAAAGCAGTATAACGATCAACATCGTTTCTAGCTAGATAGTCTAGCAAGCTGCGTCTTTTGCCAACAAGAATTAGAAGTGACCTTCTAGCGGCGGCATCAGAACCATTGTTCTTAAGATGTTCAGTAAGATCTTTGATGCGTTGGGTTAGAAGGGCGATTTGGACTTCGGCAGAACCGGTGTCTTTTTCGTCTTTGCCATACTTTTTGATGATGGCAATGGTTTCTTCTTTCTTTAAAGCCATTTTATTTCTCCTTTATTTTTACTTGGCCGAATCTAAGCTTTAACTAGGAGATAGATAGAAGCAAGGATTGGCTGCGGGTAATATAATATATTAAAGTTGACTCGAAATACAAGCAAATCTCTATATTTGACCATATTTTATTAGATTTCTTTCTAAATAAGAGATGACATAGCTACTATACTCAAGATTAGCAAGTGTAACAGTGATTTCAAAAACAACCTTTTTAGTAACCTTTAATTCTGCATCAGAGATACTTTTTATCTCTTTTTCATTATTATCTAGTTCGTTATCTTAAAATAGATAAAAGTTGCAATTAAATGCCATTGAACAAGAAGGCACATCCATATTTTCTTTGATTAAAGTACCTAATTCCTCATCATAAATAGAGAAAAATTGCATTAATTGGATTGCGTTTCCATCTGAATATAAGCTTATTGAATGATGCATTGTCTCAACTAGTTTTTCTTGACGTAAAACATAGAATTTATAGCCTTCATTTACACTTGTTTCTCCCTTTTTATCGCAAGAAATCAAATTAAAAGAAGAGATGATACC
>JALEUF010000204.1 GCA_022781015.1 Caryophanales bacterium | reverse complement strand
AAGAAATCTGTCTATGATGAATCTAGCATTTCTAATGATGCCCCTTATGGAAAAGGAGTTAAGTCAGGATTAGATTGTCTAGAAAAGATGGCTGCTGCTATGGGATTTAATGCAAGGAATGTCGATGGACATTGCGTTGAGATTAGCTATGGCGAAAATAATGGCCCATTAATTGGAATATATGCCCATTGCGACGTCGTTCCTGCTTCTGGAAAATGGGATAACCCTCCATTTGAAGGAAAAATAGTCGGCGAAGGAAAAGAAAAGAAAGTCATCGGCAGGGGAACTAGCGATGACAAAGGACCATTAATAGCAGCCTTATATTCCCTTAAATTATTAAAAGATAATGGACTTATCTCTAATTACAAAGTCCGTCTAGTCGCAGGGGGGGATGAAGAAAGAGGCTCATCTTGTTTGGATTATTATTTCAAAACAAAAAATAACCCTCATTGCGATTATGGGTTTACTCCTGATGCCGATTTCCCTCTTATCTATGCCGAGAAAGGAATCGTCCATGGTTCTTTGACTAAATTAATCAATCTTTCTCCAATTGTTGCTATCGATGGAGGGGTTGCCTCTAACGCCGTATGCGACAAGATGGTAGTAACTATCCCAACTGATAAGAAATTCCTAAAGAAATTCCTCGATGAAAAAATAAATGGGGATATTTCCGAAGCCGGGGAAATAATGATTGTCACCTTCAAAGGTAAATCCGCGCATGGCTCTACTCCTGAATTAGGAGAATCCGCGATGGCCAAAGGATTTGCTTTCCTAGGAAGCTATTATAACAATAAGTTCTTGCTTAATTTGGCTAAGGCCATTATCGATACAAGGGGCTCTTTATTTAAAGGAAACGCCACTTCAAAAGAACTAGGAGAATCCACCTATAACTATGGATTGGTTTCCTATAATTCCAAGAACGTATTGACTATTTCCTTGGATTATAGATATGGCGAAGATGCAAACGCAGATGAAGCAGTTAATAACTTGTCTAAATTTGTCGATATGACTTTTGTCCCATCTTCAAAATCAGATATCCTATTATTTGACAAGAAGTCTCCTTTGGTAGCGACTTTGATGAAGTCCTATAAGCATATGACCCATAAATTCTTTGATAAGCCAATGGCTATTGGAGGTGGAACATATGCAAAAGAAGCCAAGAATATCGTCGCCTATGGAAGTGCCTTCAAAGGACATCCAGGCAACATCCATTCCCCAAATGAATATATCTATGTAAAAGATTTATTCGCCCAGATTGCCATCTATGCCGATGCAATATATAAATTAGGTCAATTGAAGAAGTGAGAAGTAGAAGAAAGAAGTGGGCCATCCCCTTCATAAACGAAAATAAAGATATATTTATCGTAGATTTTGCTTCTAATGAAGACTTTTTCACTTCCCCTTTGTATCTAGAAATTGGAACAGGTAAGGGGGATTTTATACTTAATATGTCGTTTATCCAAAAAGGACATTATATAGGTATAGAAAAAGATCTTTCCATCGCTGCAATTGCAGGCAGGAAGGTAAAAGAAAATAACAACAAGGATATCAGGCTTATCAATGATGATTTCGATAACGTTTTTGAAGAATTGTCTAAATATAAATTCGACGCGATATATCTAAATTTCTCTGACCCTTGGCCTAAATTAAAGCATCATAAAAGAAGGCTCACGTATGCTTCTAGGTTATCTAATATGTCTTCTTTATTGAATAAGGATGGCAAGATATATATAAAAACTGACAATGCAGACTTATTTAGCTTTACATTAGAGCAAATCCCATCTACTGATTTGGCTATATTAAGTGAAGACAATGACTATAAATTGCTTGATAATGATGTCGAGACTGAATATGAAAAGCAATTTAGGAGCCTAGGCATCCCAATCCATAGACTTATATTGGCAAAGAAAGGAAATTGATATGTATCATATTTATTCATTTACCCATAATAATTCAAAAGTAGTCTCTTTAGTAATTGAAGCTGAAATAGTTCCTAATAAGGTTGAATCTATTGATGGGGTTAGTTATCTGACTAGGGATAATAAATTAATCGGAGTCAATTTCTTTGATAAGAATTTATCTATTAAGGATTCTGGATTAGAAAAATTCCCATCTAAGGAGTTAATTGATGAAATTAATGTCTATCTAGTCAATAAAGGATTCCCTAAATTAGATTATGTATCTACTTCTGGATTTATTGTCATGGAAGTAACTAAAATCGAAGAACATCCATTGAATGCCAAATTAGATATAGTTAGTTTAAAAGGCCTAGATAAAGAATATTCGACAGTCACTAGATATAAAAATATCAAAGTAGGCGACCATGTAGTGGCTACTCTAGATGGGGCAAGTAGGCTAAATTGTTCCTTGTTTGTTTCTAGGATAGAAAGAAATATCCCAATAGATGTCGAATTAAATTCTCCTTTTGATTTAGGATTAGGGGATGATTATAAAAATGCCTATATCAGCGAATTGCCAATAGGGTCAGATATATTTAGATAAAGGGTTTATTTATGGAAGAAATAGCAGAAATCACATTAAAAGAGCAAGGGAAGATCTCTAGGATTACCGACAAGACATTCAAACTTGATCCAAGGATTGGGGAAGGATTCTATAGTGCCTCCTATTTCCTTAAATCAAGGAAGATTGTTAAGGAAAACGTCCCTAACCATATAGTCACCGAACAATGGTTCCAACGTGATGACGACATCATGGTTTGCGGGCTTGATGAATGTATTGCTTTGGTCAAAAAGTTCGCACATAATCCTGAACAATTAGAAATATTAGCCCTTAATGATGGAGACTTAATCTCTAAAAATGAACCCGTATTAAAAATAACTGGCAAATATGAGGATTTTGGATTTTTAGAATCCTTAATTGATGGAATATTAGCTAGAAGAAGTAGCGTTGCGACCAATACGATGAGGACAGTACGCGCCTTAAGAGGAAAAGCGACTTTCTCAATGGCAGATAGGCAAGATGACTATTTGACCCAGGCAGGGGATGGTTATGCAACTTATGTTGGGGGGATAAAGGCTTTCTCGACTGATGCACAAGGTAGCTGGGTAAATAAAAAAGGAATGGGAACAATGCCTCATGCCTTAATCCAAATATGTGGGGGAGATGTCATTAAGGCCGCTAGTCTATATGCAAAAACCTTCCCAAATGAAAAAGTAACTGCATTAATTGACTATAATAACAATGTTACAGTCGATGCGATTAAGTTAGCTAAGGCTCTTGGACATAAACTAAATGCGATTAGGGTTGATACATCTAAAGCCTTGATTGACCATTATTTTGATGATAAGGATACGACTGGATTTGATCCACATGGGGTTTGCAAGCAACTTATCTATGCCTTAAGGAATGAATTAGATAAGAATGGATTCGAATATGTAAAGATAGTCGTTTCCAGTGGATTTGGTCCAGAAAAGATTGATGAATGGACTAAAGAGAATGTTCCTGTTGATATGTATGGGGTTGGCACTTATCTATGTAGGAATACGACCTGCGGATTCACTGGGGATTTAGTTGAATTAGACGGCAAGCCGGAGGCTAAAGAAGGAAGACATAACATCCCTTCAACTAGGTTAATAAAAGTCGATCTCTCATCCTTATAATATATATAGGATATAAAGGAAGGAAAAAATGTCTTCCTTTTTATTGTGTTTGAGCTTGCACGTAGTGGCAAGCGAGTGAAAACTCCCCGATAGTCGGGGAGTTCGGTAGAACTTATAGTTTTGGACATTTCTTAAAATGCCTCCTACAATTGCCTTGCGGACCAACGCAAGCAATTG
>JALEUF010000149.1 GCA_022781015.1 Caryophanales bacterium | reverse complement strand
TTCAACATAATTTGAAGATATCCCCATGACATTCTTCATTATTCCTGACATGCCATAATCTAATATGGTGACTCCATCAAAAGAAGCTTCTTCTCTTAATACTTTATTCATCCATAAAGGTGAAATAGTAACAGGTACTCCATCAATGACGTTATAGCAAGTCATTACCCCCATCGCGCCTGCTTTAATTGCTTCTAGAAATGGAGGCAAGTAATATTGCCTGATTTCCCTTTCTCCCATATGCATCGGAGCAAGGTTAAGGCCAGATTCAGGAGAAGAATAGCCAATATAATGTTTAATGGTCGTCATTACTTTCTCTTCTTGTATACCCTTAACAATATTTTTAGCCATCAACGATAATAAAAGAGGATCTTCGCTGATATTTTCTTCGCATCTCCCCCATCTAGGCTCCCTGAATAAATCTAGATTCGGGGCATATACTTTATTAAATCCAAGGGCTTTTATTTCTTTGGCCTGCATCCTAGAAACTTTATACGCTAAATCTAAATCAAAAGATGCACCTAGACATCCTGGGGTAGGGAAAATAGTAGTAAAAGGAAGAGCGGCCCCATGGATATTCTCACAAGTTATAAAAGGAGGTATATGGAATCTAGAATGCCTAACACATTCTTCTTCCATTTTCTTTAATTTGGTTTGATCATAATGCTTAAACCAATACCATTCCCCGTTTACTTTATCTATCCCCTTATCAAAAGAAGATAAAATATCATCCAAATCATAAAGACAACCAGAGCAATTCATCTGGCTTATCTTTTCTTCTAGGCTCATTCTAGACAAAAGGTCTTTCGCCCTTTCTTTGGGAGTCCTAGAAATATCTAGATAAATACATTTTTCCATTTTGTTTATTTCTTGATTAATAAATATGGCTCGTTAAGCAAACCACAATCTAAATCTAGTCTCTCAAAAGAGTTCGCCTTGACGTTATAGATTTCAATCTTAATGATGTTTTCATTTAATTTTAAGTGGGACGTTATATCAAATTCATATGGTTCCCATAATCTGGTGTCGATATATTTGTCGTTACAATAGACGGATGCAAAATCTTTTACCCCGTCTAGTTTTAGTTTAACTTTAGAAGGCAACTCATCTAAATCAAATCTATATATCAAAGTAACTTTCCCATCAAAATTATGGATATTATTCTTATGGGCACTGATTTCTTTCTCTTTAACGTCATTAAAGTAGGCATCTATTAATTCTAAAGGATATTTTTCATATTTATATTCTTTGCTAGGCCTCTTTTTCCCTTTTCTAAAATAAAGCAAGATTGATTCTTTTGGTTCTAGTTTGATTTTTATTAGTCTATCAGTTTTAGAAGAAGCGATTACTTTGCTTGACCCATCTTCTAAATCTAATTTATCAACCTGCATGCCTTTCTTAAGTTTGATATTTAAATAATTGACTTTATCTAGATTATTGACATAGAAAGTCCATCTAGAAGATTTATCTTTCCTCGAATATGAATACACGCCATCGCTAAAATGGTCAAAATACAATTTAGAAGCTAGATAAGAGGCCGCTTCATCTTCTTCGTAATATCTATATAAAACCTTCTTATCTTCTTTACCTTTATCCTTGCCTAAAATAATAGCTAATCCATGTTTAGAGAATTCATTTATCTTGTCTTTGATATCTATATCAGGAAGAGTAGGCAAGATTATGGCCTTATAGTTATGATCGATATTTAATCCATTTCTATTAACGATTCCCTTTTCGATAAATTCTTCATTTATAAGTTCAAAATCAATCCCTTTATTCAATAAAGAACCGATTAATCTATCTAGGCATTCATCTATTTCTTTTATTTCATAATGATTTAATGGGCTAAATAACCTAGTCGCCTTTCTAGAAGGATAATAGACCCCTACTTTGCAATCATGTCTTCCTTCACTTAATGCATATGAAAGCCTAGATACATAGTTAGATATCTTAGAAAAATATGGCCAATATGGATTTTGGATAAATAAGGATGGAGGAGATTCTTGTTTCCTATATCCTTCTATAGAATAAAAGAAAGCATGGGGTATAAACATATTTATCCCGTTTACATATTGCAAATCTATTCTTTGTTTAATCTCGCTTGGAGTTAGCTCCCATCCAAAGCAACCTAAAGATTCGGACAAACAACGTTTCTTATTCAATAAATCGGCTGCACTAGAAGCTAGTTTTTCGCTTACCCTAGGGAAAGCTCTATCAATGCAATCGATTCCAGAATAA
>JALEUF010000034.1 GCA_022781015.1 Caryophanales bacterium | reverse complement strand
ATGAAAGAAAATAAAGCTAATGAGTTAGGAATAACGTATGAGGACAATAACTCTATTATAGATTCCTTTAAAAACGATTACTTCCAATTACCTACAGATATCTTGATTTCTAAATGGATATTAGAAAATATTCCATTTATTTTTCATGGAGATAAGCAACATTATCTAGAGGTAAAGTCTTTGTTGTCTAAGAAAATCCAAATAGATAGCTGCTCTATAGTGTTTGTAGGTAGTAGTTCTGTTGGATTCAGTCTAAGTCCCAATAAACACTTTAAGCGTTTTGACGATACCTCAGATATAGATATTGCTGTTATCTCTCATTATTATTTTGATATAGCATGGAGAACTATACGAAATATTGATATTCATAGTCAGCCTCCTTCTGTACAACGATTTATAATAGAGCATCGAAATAGATTAATCTATTGGGGAACAATTGCTACAGATAAAATTTTGGGACTACTTCCTTTTGGAGCGCAATGGTTAAAAGCTATTGAGGCTTTAAAGACTGATCCTATTTTCAAAGATAGAAAAATATCTTTTAGATTGTATCAAGATTATGAGGCATTGAGGCAGTATCATGTGAACAATTTTTCTCGAAATATTCAAGAAGTAATAGGAGTTATCCCTTCAGTTAAACAATTATAAGTATGGAAAATTTTCTTAACACAACTTTACGAAATGTTGCATGGTTTAATCAAGTTCGTGAAAATAATGAACTAGAGACAAAACCTCCTTTTCAAAGAAATCCAGTTTGGGTAAATCGTCAGAAAAGTTATCTTATCGATACGATATTAAATAAATATCCAATCCCTGAGATATATATGCAAGAAACGGTTGATGAAACAGGTAAGGCGAAATACATAATAGTTGATGGGCAGCAAAGAATTCGTTCTGTATTGGATTTTATAAGTGGGCAATTTGGACTCGATGAAACGGATAGTCCACAATTTGATGGTGCTTATTTTAAAGATCTGACAAATACGCAGAAGAAAGATTTCTTCCAATATAATTTTGTAGTGCGAATTCTTCCTAATATTAATGATGGCGAATTAAGGGCTATATTTCAAAGATTAAATAAAAACGTCGTTGCTTTAAATAAGCAAGAATTACGTCAAGCTACTTATTCTGGTGCATTTATTAAAACCATGAATGTTCTTTCCGATAGAGAGGCATTTAGTAAAATAGGCTTATTTACTCCAAATGATATTAGAAGAATGCTTGATGTTGAATATGTCAGTGAGTTGACTATTGCTATGTTAAATGGGTTGCAAAATAAAAAAGATAAACTTGAGACGTACTACCAAATTTATGAAGATGAGGATCCTGATGTTGTTGATATAAAGGAAAAATTTGATGTAATTCTTGGTGAAATTCTAAAGATTATACCAGATATTAATAAAACAAGATGGAGTAAAAAATCAGATTTCTATTCTTTATTTTTGGTAATAGCTAATCATATTGATAGTCTTCCTTTAGCAAAAGGATCAAGATTGGAGGCTTTTAATATATTGAAGAGTTTTGGAGAAAATGTAACAAAAAGATTGAAAATATCACCTGAAGAAAAAGAATTTCCAAGTGATGTTGATAATTACGCTAAAGGTATGAGGGCAACATCTGATTATTCTAGTCGCTTATATAGAAATAATGCTTTGGAGAGTATTCTGAAAAATATATGGTGACAGATAGTATGAAGACTAGACTTCTCTTATATGTCATAGTCAGGCGGTCCCATCCCGCACAACATGGCGAAGACCTTTGATGGTCCGCCAACCTTAGAGCGTTGCGGTTCCGAGCACCGAGTAGGGCGGTTACATCCTTCCTTCTGAGGAGGAAGGCTTGGTTAGAGGTGGAGCTCTCCTTGCAGGAGAGACGGAGAGGTAGAAAAAAGCCTTTTTTAATGGGAAAAAGCGATGCCAATGAGTGCAATGAAAGCTCGCTTTCAAATTGCCGAGTGCAGCTCGCTTTATCAACAAAGAAGGACGGGATGATTTTAGAAAATCTTTACTATTAAAGAAAGAGATTTATGATGGATACACATATTATAATTATGGCTGGCGGCGTAGGTAGCCGCTACTGGCCTATGTCAACCCCCGATTACCCAAAGCAGTTCATAGATGTGATGGGTGTCGGCCGTTCC
>JALEUF010000095.1 GCA_022781015.1 Caryophanales bacterium | reverse complement strand
AAATCCAGCATATGCCACACTGATAATCGTGGCAGGAAGGAAAAGCAGCAATAATGGCAATAAGAATCTTTTTTTCATTATTTAATCCCTCCTTTAAGTGTCGGTACTAACGAGAATTCATATGTTATAAACGGACTATCTGAGTCATTTAAAGCATGAACCATATTGGAAAGTTTCTTATAATCTTCACGACTTGATGGAACCATGCCTGGTCTATATACGATTGCTAATGGAATAGAAGCCTTTATTTCTTTAGTAGTTTCAGGATAATCATAAACAATTGGCTGGGGGTCGGCTGAATTATCCAAGATTAAACTTTCGCAAACTAAACCTTCAGTATCCATGGGGTCATTGAATTGGAAATAAGGATTCCCACCATCTTTTAAAGATTCATTAATACTTAGCTTATAATGAATTTGATAGGTAAAATCACTAAAGGAATAATCCCCTTCTTTTTCTTTGCTAGTGTCAAATGTATAAGTCAAATTGATGGCTTCTACACCTTCAACTTCATTTTGCCAAATTAAGAAAGAAGGAGAAGAAACCTCTGTTCCATCTAATACAAACTTTACTTCGAATCCCCCAAATGAAGAAGGTACCTTCTTTTGGACATTCGCGGATACATCGGCATCTTTTTTATTTAATCCATTCCCGAAATAGAAGGCAGAGAATCCAGTCCCAACGATAGTAAAAGAGGCAACAACTGGGATTAAAATGCCTAATAACCTTTTAACCCTAATCATTGTCTTCACCTCTATGGATGGAAGAATATAGGAACAACATCTTCTTGCTAGATTTATTATATGGTTCTTCTATCTTGATAAGAAGATCATATACTTCTTCTTTATCTGATATGAATTCAATATCAGAACCCTTATCCATTAAGTAACACATCTGCTTATTGAATTCATATTCTTCTTTATATGAAACAACATCAAATATATTTCTTGATGGGGATGATAATACCAATTCGTAAGTACCATCATATATATCGATATCGTCTAATCCTTCTATTTGAATGGTACCTTGCTTAATTAGGCCAGTATAAGCATATTCATTATCGTTAATCTTATTAAATGTAAGAGTAGAATCGGCCATCTTAGGTACAAAATATACAGGCACATCTTCCGTAGTTGGATTTGCTAAGCCAAGTAGATATAGATATCTCTTATCATGTACATTTACGAGCTTTGAATAAAGCATCAAATAAATAAGAAGCAATAAGAACGCTATTACTAGGGTAATCATTCCAATTGAAGATCTTAGATATATAAAGAAATATCCAAGGAATACATTTTGATAACCAGTAAATTTACCAACTAGCTTTTCAAATCCAACCTCAGTTTCAAAAAAGTAAGATTCAGCATTGGCATCACCTTTGAAAGTATATAGTTTCTTTCCTTCTTTAGTTTCAACATCAATTAATCTATGTACTACTGTTATTTCTTTATTTTGGTCAACATCGAACATCTTAAAAGCATAAATGTCATAGATATTCATATCTTCTGGCGATACTTTTTCAATAGTAATAAAAGCATAATGCTCGATTCTATTGGAGTCAGACAAAAGATTATTGTCTTTTAAATAGGTATTACTTGGATGGATTGTTTCCATTGATCCGGTCTGGATTACTAGCATGGCTGTATTACCAATGAATACTTGATTATCAGTAAAGTGGGAATATAAAGATACTCCAACAATCCCAACAGATAATCCGCAAATTACAAAAAGGAATATATTCCAAATCGAAAAAGTTGTTTTAGCGGATTTGCCTCTTTTTTCAAAATAAGTAACAACATCTTCATTCTTAGCCTTTTTCTTTAAAGTAGGCATATCTTTGTTTATTTCTTTATTAATAGAGACATCTTCTAGCCCATTTACGTAAAGCAACTTTTTAGATTTGAAATACAAATAGGACAAAGAAAGGAAGGCTATGGCAAAACAAGCTATGACTACAAGACATACGATATATATACCTCTTGTTACATTATCATTAACCATAGTACCCCTCCTTTCCTTTATA
>JALEUF010000079.1 GCA_022781015.1 Caryophanales bacterium | reverse complement strand
AAAAGAATAATTATTACGTTATTAACGATCCACTTTTAAAGTTTTGGTATAAAGTCGTCTATCCAAATCAAGCGAGGATAACTATTAATTCTGACATGATGTTTGATGAAATAAGGTTAGATTTAAAGCAAGCGGTTGAATTCGGCTTTGAGGATGTAGCGTTACTATACCTTAATAAACTTAATAGGACTGGCAAACTAGGAATGATTTATCCTGAAGTTCAAAATTTCAAAGCCGATAAGACGAAATTAGGAAGATCGGTAGAAATAGATGGACTATCGGAGCAAGATGGTCATCTATTAGTTGTGGAATGTAAATATAGAAAAGGCAAATTTACTTTAGATATGTTTGAACATCTAAAAGAAAGCGATTCTATATTTAATAAAAACTTAATTAGAGAATATTATCTTTTTTCAAAATCTGGTTTTGATGAAAGATTAAAAGAATCCGCCAATATAAAATTAATTGATTTGGATACCTTACTTTCTTAATTCAATATTTTGAATAATCGACAATCCTAGAATGTTTTGATTTTGCGTCGTCAATTTAACTACGCAGCGAATGGGGGTAAATATGATTTTCGTTTAAGTATCTAAAATAATGACGGTAGGTTTGTCATCAACAATAGTAAACTGAACAATATCGTTTTGGTATTCTTTAAATGTAATTATTTTTCTATAGAAATGAAAAATCGTTGAATTAAAGTTATATACTCAAAAGTTAGTAACTTTGAAGTATATAAAGTTTAGTTGAGCAATTTATTAAGCAATGGATATAACTTTTCGGCCATTTTCTGGAAGCCTAATGAATTTGGATGGCCATTATCTATTGTTCCACATTCGTTATTATCACCGAAACATCCATAACAATCTATTAGATAAATATTGTTATCTCCATCTTTTTTGGCTTTTTCTATTGTTTCTAGAATTACTTCCCTGCGTGCTTTATTAACTGGTCTATCTTTCCAAGCTTCAAAAGCAGGCATTGTCATCATTATTATGGGAGTAGTTGGATTAGCATCCCTTATTGTTTTATATAATGGGTAATGTGTTTTTCTTAAATAATCTACATCAGGAGCATTATGGTCATAATCTAAAATAAATACCGAGGCATCTATTTTAGACAGGTATTCTGCGACTTCTTTTTCTGCTTTGGCGTTTCCTGATAAACCATAATTAATAAAATCAAAATCAAGCATTCTGGATAATTTAGAAATATAGTCATCCCCAGGCTTGCTAGCGCATGCCCCTTGGGTAATCGAAGAGCCATAAAAGACTATTGGTTTCTCATGCTTATAAGGTGAGATTTCTAATAATGATGAACCATCTTTTAAGCCAACATAGATATTATTAAGAGCACTATAAAGAGGAAGGTAGAGTTCAACTTCGTATTCGTTTTCTTTATTTGGCCTTACTATTCCATCGAAAATGATTTTCCCATTCCCGTTTAGGTTTGGATCTGCTTTGGTTAACTGACTATAACTAGGAGCAATGCAACCTATATATTCTTTATTAACAAATATAGAAACTCCATTCTTGCCAAATATCGTCATATGGGAAAACGGTTCATCAAAAGGCTCTTCAACTTGAAGGGCGATATATGAGGAATTAGTTTTAAATCCAATTCTTCCTCCAGCAGTATTTTTAGCCAGAAAGGCTACATTTTCATTTATTGCTGCAGCAAATTCTTTTGGTAAACGGCGGAATAAGCCTTCTTCTTTAGAATAAATGACCCCATGGATAGAAAAAGGTTTATTTAGAACTGAATGCCATTTTATATCGCTAGGACACTCGAATGTTGTATCGAAATTCTTATCAACTTCATTGACTTTCATCTTTAATCCTGCTTTCTAACTATTTGCAAAGGAGCAATTTAACGGTTCTATTCTAAGATTAGGTTTATTCTACTTCAATTAATTGCCTATATTAAAAATCACCCTTATTGCTAAGAGTGATGTTTTAATAAACGATTATTTATTCTTTTTCGACATTTAAGGCATTGCTAAGCTTTTCGATTAATTTATTTTCGGCAAGCCTAGATGCTTCTAATATGGTTTCGGTAAATGTAAGTGAATCAGATTTGCCGTGGCATTTTAAGACTATTTTCTTGCAACCTAGCAATGGGGCACAGGCTTTTTTAGCATAATTGAAAGGTTCTTTTACTTTCTTTAATCCTTTTAGTTGAAGGAGTGCACCTAATTTAGTGAAGATATTTTTATATAAGGCTTCCTTAAATAAATCAGAGATATAGTAGCAGGCTTCTTCCGTGGCTTTTAAGAAGACATTTCCCCAGAAACCATCACAGACAATGGCATCAGCTTCTCCTTTTAATACATGGTCTCCTTCGATATTGCCAACAAAATTGATATTTGCTTCTTTTAATAAATTGAATGTTTCTTTAGCAAGTTCGTTTCCTTTTCCTTCTTCTGAACCAACATTTAATAATCCAATCCTAGGATTTTCGATGCCGTTTAGTTTTAGATAAGTATCCGCCATCAGGGCAAATTGAAGTAAATATGAAGCCTTGCAATCCATATTCGCACCAACATCGACTAATCTAATTAATTTTCCAGTTCTAGTTGGTAATGTTGCCATTAAAGCAGGGCGTTCAACTCCTTTTAGTCTCCCTAAACGTAATACTCCACCAGTTAAAATAGCACCGGTTGGACCAGCGGAAACAAATGCATCTATATCATCTCTTTTTCTAAGGTTTTCATAGCCGACTGCTAAAGAAGAATCTGGTTTTTGTTTTAAAAATAATGCGGGGTGATCGGTATTTAAAACAGCAGTAGGTGCATTAATTATCTCAACTCTATTTGGATCATAATCATTGCCTAATCCGGTTTTGATTTCATTTTCATCGCCTAATAAGACTAGGTTAAGGGATTTATCTCTTTTTAAGGCCTCTTTTGCCCCTTCAATAGGAGCTTTTGGGGCTAAATCCCCACCTAGGCAATCTAACATTATCTTCATTTTTCTACTTCCTTTTTCTTTTATTTAAGCATAAACGAATATAAATATAACTCAAATTAGTAAAAATTAGGTATAATCAACCACATGGATACTTCTTTTCTTAAAGAAAAAAGAAAACTAATACTTGCTATAAGCATAATTTGCCTCCTATTCTGCTTGGCTTCCATTGTTGTTATCCCTTGTATCGAATATAACTATCTTAGATTGGGATATGGATTAAATTTGATATTCGCCTTAGCTTTTCAGTTTTTCTTCTTTTTTCCATTAATTTGTAGATGTTACGAACGTCAATTAAGTGAAAAAATAGAAAGATTTCTTAGGATTGGAGGGACTATTTCATTAGTCTTATTCTTCCTTATATTGATTTATTTAGAAAGATATTTGGATAAAGATTTGAGTAACATCACTTCTTCTAGCGAGACTTTGTTGAATAATTCCGTATTTATATTTCTTGCCGGGATTGTTGCTACGATTAAGATTACTTCCATTATTTTTGCTAGGAAGGGATTACTTAGCAAACGATATGAAATTTTTTCCTATATCGGGACAGTCGTGTTAGTAATTATTAGTTTGGCTAGCATCCTTACTTTGGATAATGTCGCCAATGATTTTACTTCTCCAATTTCTTTCCTTTATATTCCTAATGCTATTTTTCTTATTGGATATGGACTCGGTCAAATTGGAATGATTAACGACAAGAAAATAAAATGTCTATTACCATTAGTATTCATTTCCTTTATTGGCTTTGCCATTATAGGATTCTTGATTTAATAAATGAAAGAAAGAAGGGCATATATGGATAAAAAGAAAAAGATGACCTCTTTTGGTGTGTTAAAAAAATATAGGGCAAAAGTAATAATCGCCCCAATATTAAAGGGAGTGGAAGTAGTTTGCGAGCTTGTTGTCCCTTTTATTGTTTCTTCAATTATTGACCAGGGACTAAATGAGAATGGAACTCATTTTCATGATAAAAATTTCATTTTATATTCTTGCTTAATCGTATTAGGCCTTGCCTTTATTGGCTTTTTTGCCACGATGATTACCCAATATGTTTCATCTAAGACATCTAGCGAATTTAGCTATGATTTAAAAAGAGAAATCTATTCCCATTTGAATTCATTAAGCATTGCCCAAGTCGAAGAATTTGGTAAAGCCAAGGCGCTTAATTTATTGACCTCAGATGCTATATCAGTCCAAAACGGTGTCTTCATGCTTATGAGATTAGCAGTAAGAGCCCCATTTCTAGTAATCGGATCAATTGTTGCTTCCTTTATTATTTCTCCTTTAGCAGGTCTAATTGTTCTTTCTTCCTTGCTTTTATGTGCCTTAGTTATATTTTTGGTAATCTACCTAACCCCAAAGCAATATGCTGCGTTGCAACATAGTTTAGATAATCTAAATAGCTATGGCGATGATTATATTGTTGGGGGCAGGGTAATAAGGGCTTTTAATAAGGAAGACGAAGAAATATCTTCTTTTAAAGACGAAACTAGCAAATATAGGAAACAAGCCATATTGATTTCCAAAATCAATGCAATAATCAATCCTTTGACATTTGCTTTTGTAAACTTGGCTATCATATTGGTTATTTATATAGGTGCAAAAGACGGATTAAATTCTTCTTTATCGATTGGTGGAATAGTGGCCATCATGTCATTTTTGACCCAGTCTTTAGCGGCGTTAATCATGTTTACTAGATTGGTAACATCATTATCTAAAGCCTATGCTTCTAAAAAACGTATTGATGATTTCTTTTGTATTGAAGGAAGGATTGCTTCTATTTCATCTAAGCCTCTCCCTCTTATAAAAGAAAAAGAAGAATTATTAAGATTAGAAGATGCTGGAGTTTCTTTCGGAGGCGAAACAATGGCTTTATCTAATATTAATCTAAGCATTAATAAAGGTGAAAGCATTGGGATTATCGGGGGAACTGGTTCAGGCAAATCCACTTTGATAAGCTTATTGAATAGATTTAGAGATCCTAGCGTTGGAAATATATATTATGGGAATATCAATCTAAAAGAGCTCAATCTAAAAGAACTTAGAAGCCAATTTGCCATTGTCTTTCAACGTCCTGAATTTTTCAAAGGTACGATTAAATCCAATTTGCTTTTATCAAATAAAGATGCAAGTGATGAAGAGATAATAGAAGCATTGAAATTATCATTAAGTGAAGAATTTGTATCTAGATATAAAGATTATTTTGACCATGAAGTTGAAGAAAATGGGACTAATTTCTCTGGAGGACAAAAGCAAAGGCTATTAATTGCAAGAGCCTTGTTAAGCCATCGTCCTATCTTGATTCTAGATGATTCAACTTCGGCTTTAGATTATAAAAGCGATTCCTTAGTCAGGAAAAATATTTCTTCAATTAAAGGATTAACTACAATCATAGTTTCCCAACGGGCAACATCAATTAAGAATTGCGATTGCATATATGTCCTTGATAAGGGTGAAATTGTTGGGAGAGGAAAGCATGAAGAATTATTAAAGAATTGTTCTATCTATAAAGAAATCTTTGAAGCGCAGGTGAAGAAAAATGAACAATCTAAGTAATATTAAAAGATATATTAAAGGCGATACGAAATTAGCTATTGCCTCCTTGCTATTTGCCACTTGCTCTGTTGTCTGCAAATTATCTATTCCATTTATTACGGGTCTAGTAATCAATAAAATGAAAGCAGGCGATTTTAACATAATGGTATACCTATATGTCGGGATTGGCTTGTTGCTGCTCGGTTCTATTTTCCGTTATTTCTTCGATATCCTTGTTTCTTTACTCGGACATAATGTTGTTAAGAAAATGAGAGATGATGTCTTTTCTAAATTCAATAGGGTTTCTATTTCTTATCTAGATACACATCCCCATGGAGATTTGTTATTAAGACTTATTTCCGACATCGAAAATGTCCAGACCGGATTAATAAATGGGGCAGGTGCTTTATATGAAGGGGTGGTGCAGATTATCGTCACCCTTGTATTCATGTTCTATCTAAATTATGTATTAGGTTTAATCGTGGTTTTATTAACCCCAATATCGCTTATTGTCTCTAAATTCATTTCTAGCAGGAATGCCAAATATTTTAGGGAACAAAATGCTAAATTAGGTGAACTTTCTTCCTTTGGATTAGAAACTATTTCAAATCTAGAAACAGTTCAGGCATATCAACTTGAAGATGATAGATTATCTTCTTTCCTAGTTAAGAATAAAGATGTTAAGGAAAAGAACTTCAAGGCTGCTTTTGCTGCTAGCTGGATTAATCCTGCCACTAGGGTAATTAATAACTCTATATATGCCATATTGATTTTAGTAGGGGCGTGGTTTATTAATGACAATATTAATGTTGGAGTTGGACTTCTTACTGTTGGATCATTATCTTCTTTCCTAACATATTCTCTTCAATACATGACTCCATTTAATGAAATATCTGATGCTTCTAGTGACATCTTATATGCCCTTACTTCTTTAAAAAGAGTTAATGAAGTCCTTGCAGAAAAAGATGACGTTGATGAAGGAAAAGAATTTATTGATGGCAAGGTTAATACTCTAGAAGCCAAATCCATGAATTTCTCTTATGATGGGAAAAGGCAAATCATCTCTAATTTCAATTTGGATATCTATAAAGGACATAAAATTGCTTTAGTAGGTCCGACTGGATGTGGTAAGACTACCATTATTAATTTATTAATGAGATTCTATGATCCTCAACAAGGTGGATTCTATATTAATGGGAAGGAATCTAGAACATATTCCAAGCATGATTTAAGAAGCCATATCGGCATGGTTCTACAAGACACTTGGCTAAGTCATGGGACCATAAAAGAAAATATAGCCTTTGGCAAACCTAGTGCGAGCATGGAAGAAATTGTTGCAGCTAGTAAAAAGGCCCATGCGGACGATTTTATTAGAAGACTTCCAAAAGGATATGATACATACATCTCCAATTCTTCCAATTTATCTAGTGGCGAAAAGCAACTTCTCTGCGTTGCTAGGATTATGCTTATCGAACCTGAAATAGTAGTCTTAGATGAAGCTACCTCAAATATCGACTTAAGAACCGAACTGGCCTTGTCTTCTTCTTTTGATTCATTAATGAAAGGAAAGACTTCTTTAGTAGTTGCACATAGATTGTCTACAATCCAAAACTCCGATTTGATTGTTGTCTTAAAAGATGGGGCAATGATTGAACAAGGCAATTTTGAAGAACTTATGTCAAAGCAAGGCTTCTTCTATAATTTATATAATTCTCAATTAGCCTAGAAAGCAGGGTCACTACAAAGGCCCTCCTTTTTATGGGGCAAGAAATATAGAAAAGAACACTTATCTGGTATTTCAAATCCTAAAGTCTCTACTGGCCCAAGGAATCTATTTTTCTCTAAGAAAGAAGTATAAGGTGTATTGAATCTATTAAAGACGGTAAAGAAGAAAGAATCTTTGAATCTAGATTTAAGTGAATCGAGGAATATCTTTCCAAATCCTTTATTTTGATAATCGACTTCAATTGCAAAATATTTGATGATAACGGTGTTTTCGCCATTCCAGTTAAGAGAATAAAGAAGGTCATATTCTTTCTTGCTACTTTTAGTAAAAGAGAAATATGAATCCTTTAAAGATAAAGAAACGCAAGAGACTCCTAATAAGATTTTTCCTTTTTTGAAAATATAAATATTCCCATTTTCAATTTCTTTTTCTAGGTCAGGAATATCTATTTTTGGCAAATTCATTAAGGACATGTAGTCGTTTTCCTTCTCTAGAAATAGATTTATCAAATCTAAGTCGTCTATATTTCCTTTTCTAATTAGATAATCCATAGTAAGCCTTTCCTCTAAATTCAATTATAATATAACCTAATAGGCGATTATGGATAAGCTAGTTTATTTAGAAGAAAATGAAAATGAGTGCATTCTCTATAATGATGGGAAGGCTCAATTTCAGCTCGCCTCCATGCTTTTATCTAGACATAGCAAGATTAAGTTTAGCGAGGATTGTCTTTTTTATCCTGCTTCTAAAAAAGAAGAATTAGGGAATTCGCTTCCTTTTAAGAAAAACGATTATTTAATTTTAGGTGGTATATTATCTACTTCAGGTGAAGGAAAAGAAGATCCAATAAAATCAGTCTTGCTTCAAAGTAAGAAAAACAAGAATGTCTTCTTTGTTTATGATTGTTTGCTATATCGAATCAATGCCTTTTCTTCTATAGGGGCTGTTGTTAAAACAGAAGATTCTTATACGGATGCATCAATTTATTTTGATAAAGATATAGATATTGATGAACCTCAAAATGAAGAAGAAAGTGAACATGAAGAAGAATATATTGAGGAAAATATAACTCCGGCTTATGAACCTACTAAGAAAAAGAAGATAGATAATCTAGGTTATTCTTTTGATGAAGAAGAGATTGATGAAGATGAAAGTGATGAAGAAGAGGATGAGGCGCTTCCGATAACTATCAAAAAGGAATTTATCCCGACTTCTAAATCAAAGCCAATCAACCTTAATGTAAATCCAAATTATAGGAAGGTAAGCGAAACTAAGCCTATTAACGATTTACCTATCAAGAATGAAATAAAGGCTGATTTCATTACCA
>JALEUF010000025.1 GCA_022781015.1 Caryophanales bacterium | reverse complement strand
GATAATTTCTTAAAAGGAATTACAGTCCTATTGGATGTTGCTGCTCCTTTGTATTGGTGGAAAGAAGCCCAACGTTATCATTGGTTTGATTTTATTTCTAGCCAATCAACAATGCACTGCCTATTAAAATTTGATGTTTCTAGTCAATGCGTTGATGATACTGATCCTAAAATTCTGGAAAGAATGAAAGAATTAGTTGAAGAATATAATCAAATTCAAGACGATGGCGAACATAAAGACGAAAAGAAAGCCAAGTGGCGTGTCTTAGTTGCTTCATTGCCTTGTGGATTCTGTTTATGTGCGACCATGACTACTAATTATCAACAACTTAAAACAATGTATCGTCAAAGATGCAACCACAAACTTAAAGAATGGCACGTATTCTGCGACTGGATATTAAGCCTGCCTCATTTTAAAGAATTAACAGGCTTAGGAGAGTAATAAATCAACACACGCCCCTAACGGATTTGCTGTTAGGGGTTTTAAATTTTCCGTTTCGTTTGCCTAGCATCCTGATAAAACAAACGTAGCCTGCCTTCTATTTGATTGAACGCCAAAGAAACAATTTTCTATGGTTTTATTTATCGGCCAGCGCGCAAGCGGTGGACGTAAATAAAACCGCCTCTTATAGGGGCGAGAAATGAAGAAGCCTTTCTTCTTGATGACGTCAGTATAATGGTTGCCTTTAATAAGAAGAGAAAAAACAATTTTGCTTTCGTCGATATGCTTAGATATACGAATATAAATAAACTAACTTTGGCTGAAGACTGTCCTGTTGAATTAATTGGCTTTTTTGATCCAAACATTGAATACATCAATGTTGAAAACAATAATGGCGGAATTGGTGGACGACTTAAATTTTTTGGTAAGGATGAAATAAAATTAGAACATATTGCGGATGTTGATAGATATTTGTCTTCCGGAACGATAAAAGGAATTAATACTTTTCTATCCGCGATAAAAATGTTCTCTAGTGGAGGATATTTGATAATTGATGAATTAGAGAATCATTTTAACCATGAGATTGTCTCTACTCTTGTTAGACTGTTTATGGATGAAAAAGTTAATAAAGCTGGTGCTTCATTAGTTTTTTCGACACATTATGCTGAAATTTTAAATGAGTTTGATAGAAATGACTGCATTTATATAGTTAGAAATAAGGGTGGGATAACTATAGATAATCTTTCCACTCTTTTAAAAAGAAATGATATAAAGAAGAGCGAAGCTTATGAAAGTGGGTTCTTAAGCGGAACAACGCCATCTTATGATTCTTATATTAATTTAAAAAGACATCTTGTTAGTCTTAAGAAGGCTGGAAGATGAAACTATCTAAGTATGTAGCTTGCATTTGCGAAGGCGGCGCAGAAAAAACAATTATTGAATTACTTCTTGATTCAAATTCCCTTATTTTTTCTTATGATGATTTACTTGAAGGGGAAATACTCAGATGTCGCAAAGCTAGGGATTTTGAAACTCAATATTTACGAAAGTATTTCAATGAGAAAGTAACTGTATTACGTATTTTAGATTCTAGAAGAGAAAGGTTTGCTTGAAGTAAGGCCTATGCTCATAAGGTGGACGTAATTAACGTTGTAACTGCGCCAGAAATTGAAATGCTTGTAATTTTAAGCAAAGACAAATATAAGGAATTTAAAGGATCAAATTTAAAGCCTAGCAAATATTGCAAGTCGTTTCTTGGTTATTCAAACGTAAAACGTCCTGTATTTATCGAAGCCTATTTTAAAGATTTAGATAAGTTGATAACTGCTATAAAAAGATATAAAAAAGTATCAAAAATTAATCACGGCGAATACGCTTTGGCCGATTTGCTAAAATAGGTTTCTTTCCATTATTTTTAATAATCAAATCGAAACAATATAGATTAATAATTCTTTGCTATAATTTTTATGGTCGTTAAAGAGATTAATTATGGCAGAAAACAAATTCGAAGATGCAAATTAAGAATTGAGATACTGTATTCGGCATATAACCGAGTTCATATGCTTTCTCTCTAATCATTTTCTTAGTGAATTCGGCAATATCATCGCAATTCCTTAAAGCGCGTGAAACTGTATTAATTGATAAACCAACCTCGTAGGCAATTTCTTTTAATCCAGTCGCTTTATTAGTCATAACTAATTACCTTCTTCAATATAAAAATAATATGACTCTTATTAATATTCAATCTTCTCTTCTAATTCGATATCTAGACAATTCTTTCCAACCATGATTTTGAATACTCCATGGTTAACGGTCCATTTATCATAAGAAGTGGAGTAATATTGGAATGCATCTTCACCTAATTCGATTCTAAAGTGCTTTGTTTGCTTTGCCTTGATTAAGGCCTTTTCAAATCCCTTTAGTTCATATTTTGGCCTATAGGTAACTCTAGTTAGATCTTCAACGTATACTTCTGCAACTTCTTTGCCATCTATATTTGAAGTATTTGTAACATCGAATTCTACAATAGCCTTCTTGTCTTCCTTGCTTAATTTCAAATTGTCATATTCAAAATTAGAATAAGAAAGACCATAGCCGAATGGGAATAAGACCGGGGTGTTATCTGTTACAAATTGGCGGTATCCGACATTTAGATCTTCTTCATAAACGCAACTTCTAGCATCTTCATAAGCATTTATTGAATCGAAATCTTCTAGTAAAAGAGGGAACGTCTCGCTTGTTTTTCCGGAAGGATTGACTTTACCAGATAAAATCTTGGCAATTGATTCATTTCCTTTTTCGCCTGTATAGCTTGCCCAGATGACTGCATCTACTTCATCAATCCATTCTCCCATTTCAATAGGAGCCCCTGCATAGATAATAACTACTGTCTTCTTGCTGACTTTGGCAACTTCGTGAATTAAAGATACTTGTTCATTGGAAAGGAGTAAGTTTTGCCTATTATAGCCTTCTGATTGTTCCCAGTTGTCCTGAGAAATGGTTACAATGGAAGTTGTGATATTTTCTTTTATTGTTTGATTTAGGGCACCCACTAGGTTTCCTACGCAACTAACTGGACCTCTATTGAATTCAAGAGCGTTGGCCCCTTTCGCATTGAAACCTTCTTCTTTTAAGGCATCCAGTAGTTTTACATATTCATTTAAAGGAGTGACTTCGCTAGAACCCCCTCCATAGACATACCAATTTAAAGGAGCGCCGGAAACTAGTAACCTTTCTTCCTTTGGGTTTAAAGGTAAGACATTGTTTTCGTTTTTTAATAAGACAATACCTTCGTTAGCGATTTCTCTAGCAATGTCATATCTATCTTCTATTGATAAAGTCTTTTTTCTTAAAGGCCTTGTATTTTCGGCCTTGAAAGCAAAATCAATAACTCTTTGGGCGCAGGTATTTAATTGGTCTAAATCAATCTGGTCTTCTTTTATTTTGTTTAGCAAATCATCAAGATGCTCTTTTGAATAGGGCATTTCTAAATCTAAACCGGCGTTTAAGGATTTCTCCCTGTCCATGACGGCTCCCCAGTCAGAGACGATTAGTCCATCAAAGCCAAATTCATTTCTTAGGATGTTGTATAATTTTTTGTTTTCGCTCATTCTGCAACCATTGACTAGGTTATAGGAACACATTACTTCCCATGGCTTTGCTTTAGAGGCAATCTCGAAAGGTTTTAGGTATATTTCCCTTAATGCCCTAGTAGAAACATCCATTGATTTGTAGTTTCTAGATGATTCGGTGTTGTTGCAACAATAATGTTTTAAGCAAGCCCCGACATTTTCGTTTTGGACTCCTTCGATATAACTTTTAGCTAGTAAGCCTGCTAGTAATGGATCTTCTGAAAGATATTCAAAGTTTCTCCCGTTGATAGGCAAGCGCTTGATGTTTACCCCAGGCCCTAAAATTACATCGATATCTAAATCCATGCAGTCGTTAGCGATGGCTTTACCTAATTTATTTGCTAATTCTAGATTCCAAGTTTGTGATAATACTTCAAAGCAAGGATAGGCAATAGAAGGAGCGGTATTAGATGTAGCAGAATTTACATCACGAGGATGTCTAACCCCGACTGGACCATCTGACATCATGAAAACAGGAACCTTACCTCCTAAATCTTCATTGTGCCAAGTGTTTTTCCCAATTACTAATTTGGCTTTTTCTTCATTTGTTAATTCTTTAGCAGTGATTTTTTTCATTTTTGTTTCCTCATGCAATTTTCTTTATGAAATTAATGGCCAAATCAATCCAAGAAGCTATATAGGACAATGTATTAGTCAAATATTCATCTTTTGGATTAACAATTTCGTTTGCTAGGCTAGCCCCGTGCTCTCCAACTGGATAATAATGTAATTCGAACTTGACCTTATTTTTCTTTAAAGCTAGCGCTAGGCCTAATGTGTTCATGCTATTTACACAAGTATCGGCATCTGTAGTCCAAATAAATGTAGTAGGGTAATCAGGTGTTACTTGCTTTTCTATGGAATAATAGTCTTTTAGATCTGGTCTATTGTTTAATAATTGGTCTCTAGTTGAACCATTTGTAGGTTCATACATTGTGATAACTGGATAAGAAAGTATTAAGCCGTTTACCTTAATGTCTTCTAGTTTTACTTTTAAGTAGTCGGCATAATCTTGTTTTTTACAAAAAGCACCTAACGAAGCTGCAAAATGCCCTCCAGCCGAGAATCCTGTAACGATGATATGGTCAGGGTCGACATGGAATTCATCCTTATGTTTTCTTATATAGCTAAGTGCTGCGAACCCTTCAATCATTGGATAGGGGTAGTCATAAGGGCCTAAATTGTATTCTAACAGGAAGCAAGCTAAATCTTCGCTAAGAAATTTTAAGACAACAGGTTCAGCTTCTCTTTCTGAAACAAAACAATAAGCTCCACCTGGTATTGTTAAAACACATTTCCTAATTCTATTTTTGCTAAATTCATCAAAATTAGAAGGACAATAGCAATGTAGTTTTACATCCTTTTTTAGCATCGGGTATTCATCTTTTAGATTTACTGTTTTATAAATCATGGGTTTTAGACCTCTTTTTCTTATCCTTATTATAATAATTAGAAATGAGCAATTGAATTATTCTTAGATGTTAAAAATAACAATTTACCACTTTTTTATTCAATAGACATGGAGACTTCTAATAATCTAATTTTTTGAGATTTATTTAGTGCCTCGCTTTCTTTTATGGCCTTAGTAATTTCTGCTATATTTTTTAGATTTTTAAGAATTTGATCATAAAGTCCATATTTATCTTTTGCCGTTACATCAATTGAATACAAGATGCGTTTTAAATTGTCTTTGATTTCGTTAAATCTATCTTCATCTTTGAATGTAATTTTGATTAGGTATTTTGACTTGTTATCTACTGGTAACTCAAACCTTAAATTTTCTGAATATAAGATCTTGAAGTCGTTTGATTCTATTCCGTTAACAAAGACTTTTATATCTGCATCTTTTAAGTCAACGTAATCAAAGACAAATGTTCTATTTTCATTAAATACTTTATTAGATTTAACAAAATTAATGGACAATTGCAGGGTATTTTTATCTATTAATTTATTTTCAAATATTGTTTTAGATATCTCTTTTTCTTTGTCTTCATAAAGGGTATATAGCCCATTTCCTTTTGAAGTAATTAGATTTAATTTCTTTGGATTATCTACCTCGTTATATTTAATTTTATCTAGAGAAAGAGAGATAAAAGAACCTGATTTAATTAAATAAGGGAAGCCTTCTAAGGTTCTAGCAAATTTGATTTCTTTGTCTTTTTTAATCTCGTAGATATCATGAGTGAAGAAATCAAAATACCTTCCTTTTGGTAGATATCCTTTTTCGATTGTATATCCATCTTTATTAAGAGGATGGGTGGCAGGGATTATAAAACCATCTTGGGCGAAGATGTATTCGTTTGGATAGTTATATGCTTTCTTTTTGCTTCCGAGTAAATAATATAACGGCCCGACTAAACCTAGACCCTTTAGATGAGTTTTGTAGCAACTTGAATATAGATACGGTATTAATCTGTGTCTTAATCTTAAGAAATTTATAGCAATGTCCCCGACTCCGTTTAGGTAATACCACGACTCTTTTGAAATGATAGGCATATCAGAGGAGCGGAGTCTATTTATAGGAGAGAACACTCCAAATTGAAGGAATCTAGTATATAGTTGATATTCTAATCTTCCTCCATAATGTCCACCTATATCATGACTCCAATATGTGTAGCCTACATTGGTGGACTTGGATGTAAATTCGCTGATGTAATCCAATGTTTCCCAGCTAGAAACTGTATCGCCAGAGAAACCTACTGGATATCTATGGCTGCCAATTCCACAATATCTAGACAAAATCAATCCATGTTCATGATTGAGGCTATTATCTAGGCAATGGTAGTGGTTTAAACTCCATAACGGATCTAGTCCAGGCATCTTTGAATTAGTACCTTGCTGCCAATCAATCCAATAAAAACTAACCCCGTCATTTTCATAAGGTTTGTGAATGACTTTAAAGTAGTTATTGATGTATTTATCATCAGTGAAATCAAATGGGATTTGTTCTCCTTTGATAGGATCTTTATCCATTGCAACTGCAAAGTCTTTATAACAATCTTCAAACCATCTAACTCCATCTGCTGGATGTAGATTCAATGTTATGTGGAAACCTAAATCAGATATATCTTTCAGGAATTTTTTATAATCTTTGAAGAGATCTTTGTTCCAACTATATCCAGTCCAGCCATCTTTTCCTCCATAGAAAGGAGTATCTCTTCCTAACTCGGTAATGTGTTTGGCCTTGTCTAGGTTATTCGAATTATAATGCCAATCCATATCGATAGTAGAAACTGTAATTGGAACATCTCTATCGATAAATTTGTATAGGAGTGTCAAATATTCTTTATCGGTATATTCATGATACCTACTCCACCAGTTGCCGAAGGCATATCTAGGTAATATTGGGGTATATCCAGTAATCTCAAATAAGGCTTTTACTGCCGCTCTATAATTATGTCCATAGGCAAAAACGTAATAGTCTTTATGGCCTTCTATGGCTTTTTCTAAAGAACCTTCATCATTAAGCAAAAGAGAAGAACTATCATCGATAAGAGCGACTCCGTTTCTGCTAGTGACCCCATTATCTAACTTTATTTCAGTTCTAAGGCCATCTTCTTTGTAATTAGTAAAATATTTGCCTTCATAACAGTCTAATGTCCTATATGTACCTTTTAGATTCTCTTTGTTATCTAGATGGATTTCTTTGCCTTTTAGAATGATAAAAGAATCTTCGATTGAATCGCTATCGATAAGGACTAGAGTTACTTTTTTAGTTCTAATCTTTATGGATGTTTCATTTTGCTTTAGGATTTCGAATTTTGGTGTTTTTTTATTACGGAACCAAACTGTTTGGGTTGCCTTATCGTTAAATTCTTTTTTATTTGATTTCTCAATTCTAAAAAGTTCATCAAAAAGAACCGTCATACGGTAATTCTTCTAGAAAACCATTGATTCCTTTTTAGAAATAGGATCGGTTTCTGCTATTAGATGTTTATCAAGCATATATTTACCTCAATAATAATTTTAGTAAAACTAACGGCTTTTATTATTATTAAAAATAATGTAATAAAGAACTGGGCAAATTATATTAAGGAATGGGTGATTTATTGTTTGAGCAAAGGAGATTGTCTTCGATTGTGTCTTTTAATGATTTCTTCTCCAACCATTTTTTTATACTCTTTTCCATTATCGGCTTCTTTTAAACAGCCATATAGGGTATTTAATAAATGGCGATATTCTTCATTAGAGATTTCTTTGTTTTTATTTCCATGGTAATCCCCTGTACGTTTGTTAAACGCCTTTCTTAAATTATTATCGCTTCTGGCTGTTAAATTTCCACTGCATTTAAGCAATAGAAAAATATTAGTATAATTGAGCAATCAAAAGGTGTCTTCTTTTTCTTGGATAAGAGTTTATAGTAAAGACATGTTAAATCATTTCTTTATAAACACTCGTCTGACTATTGGAACTATTCACAAGCAGCTTCAATGCTTGTCTAAAATAATTTCTTTTTCCACCCAATCTCTTTTTATTGGCTACTATGTTTATCTATTAGTAATAAATATAAATAAGACTGTGTTTTTAATTATGTATACCTTTTTATTGGCTTTATCTTTAATCGTATTGGTGTTCGACGTTTATTTTGCTTTTAAAAAAGGCGATACAAGACTAGAAATTAGACTATCGGTAGAAAGAAAAAGAAGGCTAGAAATGATATTTTCGGCAGTTCGCATTTTGCTAAAGGTAGCGGTAATCATACTTAGTGGGATTGAATTAGTTAGATACCCAGCCGGAGAAATGCAAGTTATTACATTTGCATTATCCATCGTGCTTCTTGCTTTCTATTTAGTTTCAAATTTATTGATTTTCTTTGTTAATAAAGACTTGGATTTAATTAGGCTTTCTTTGGAAAGCGATGTTGCTAATAGCAAACTTTTATCAAGATTGCTGAAGCAAGATAAAAAAGAATATACCAACCAAGAACAGCGGATTTTAGATACGATTCAAGACCGTGTTAATATTCGTTTAGGTATTAATAAGAAAAATCAAAAAAGCGATGGTGAATAAGCATTGATTATTTTTTATAAGTCATAACAATTTGTTCTTTGCTTCTTCTAAAGACATGATTCTGTTTGCATTAGCATCTGCAATACCTTCATTTATTTTTTGTATAAGATTGAATACCTTAGAAGCAATAATTGCAGTGTCCTCTTTGCCGTTAACAGTTATGTAAACAGGTTCTTGAACCGATTTACACGGTTCACTTATTTCTTTATATTTATTTCTTAAATCCGCACTTGGTCTGATAATCTCCATAATAAATCTCCAAGTTATATCATTTTAGACTATATTTGCAATTTCAGCCTAGGGAAATCTCTTAAAAACAAAAAACTACTCCGAAGAGTGAGTGGTGTTTGGGCCTATTGTCTTATTATTTGTTTAGAAGGATTGCAGTTTCTGGAAGATTTTTATTTCTCTGCTAAATTTAGGGAGTTACCAAGGCATTTAAAAAGGGTCCCACCCACGGAAACCCCACGTTGACCCCACAAAAAAGTGAAGAACCAATAACAAAGTGGTGGAACATATCGGGATCGAACCGACGACCTCATCGTTGCGAACGATGCGCTCTCCCAACTGAGCTAATGTCCCACGGCTTGCTTATTATATTACTTTTGAATTTCTAGACAATCAAAACTACAAAAGGTGATGGATGTGTAGTGATTAATCTATTGAATTAGCTTAGTTTCATCGATTGATGAAACGGGTTCTTCGTCGATGCCGTTAACTTTCCCCTTTGTTATTTTGTTGAACTTATTATCGATTTTAGTGACTGTAATATTAAAGTCATCGGCCTTATTTTTGAGTGAGTTTGTTGCCTTTAATAAATCGTTCCATCTAGTAGAGAAACGCTTAAACTCACTTGAAAGGATATCTAGAGATTTGTTTATCTTTTCTAGGTTTTTGGCTTTTTCGGCATCGTCTTGTACTACCTTAAAAGAGACAATCATTGGCTGCAGTATAGTAGGGCAAGCCAATACAACCCCTTTACCAATGGCTTCTTGTACTAAATCTGGATATTCATTTTCGATAAAGGCAAATATTCCATCGTTAGGAATAAACATAATTGCATTTTTAACTGTTAATCCCTGAATGATGTATTTGCTTGTTTCATTGATTCTTTTCTTTAAAGCGGCTTTGAAATTTGCTTTCAATATAGTTTTATTTTCTTCACTTATCGGATCTGAAGAGAACAGGTTTTCATAACCGACAAGAGAGAATTTCGAATCGATTGCAATCAAATCCTTTGATTTGTCTCCACGAAGATATATGACGGCATCTGGTTTATATTGGCCGTCATTATCTTGATATATGACTTTCTGGGTATCGTAGAGCTGACCTTTTGTCTCTCCGAAAGTTGCTTCTAGAATCATCTCTAATTGAAGTTCTCCATATCTGCCTCTTTGTTGGTTATTGGTTAGAACTCCTTTTAAATCCAGCACTTGGTCACTTAGGGATTTGATATTCTTTTGGGCTTCTGAAATGGCTCCTAATTGTTCTTTTATGTTGGCCATTGTCTCGCTAGAGCCTTTAAAACCATCTGATAAAGTTTTGTCTACTTTATTATTAATAGATAAAAGATTGTCATCTATTTTCTTGGTCAGGGCTTCTATATTTAATTGGAGACTCCTATTTATGCTTTCTTGGAAGGCATTTAGTCTAGCGGCATCTCTATTTGTTTGATCATTAAGATGAGTTTCTACTTTTAACATTGATTCAGAGACGTTTTTTCCAATTAATAAAGGAAGAGAATCTTTTAAGGAAACCAAATCACCTTTTAGATTTGAATACGATGAATTTAATTCCTTTACCATTGTTATTAATTCAATGTAGTCTTTAGATTCCGTTTCCTTATTCTTGTTTCTTTTGTTATTAAGAATGTTAAAGACAATTAAGGTTATTAATGTTAAAAAACTGACAACTAGGGAAGCAATTATTAAGACAAGCATGGTTTCTCCTTTGCTAAAATTTTACCACCATTTTTCTAAAGCGAGTGATGCAAAAAAATCAAGTCTACTCATATAGAAATTTATAGATATTATTGTAGCTATGGAAAAAGGAAAAAGTAGCAACAAGAAAGATGAGGTTTATGCTGTCATCGATTTGAAAAGTTTCTATGCTAGTTGCGAATGTGCCGCTAGGGGATTAGATATTTTTTCCACCCCTTTAGTAGTGGCCGATCCTACTAGAAGCATTAACACGATTGTCATGTCTTCGACCCCATATTTAAAAGAAAAATATGGAATTCCAAATGTATGTAGAGTGAAGTCTTTACCGAAGGTTCCAGAACTAATTTTTGCCCAGCCTAGAATGGCTTATTATATTGAAATGTCTGCAAAAGTCGTTTCGATTTTCCTAGATTTTATCGATGAAGAGGATATTCATGTTTATTCTATCGACGAATCTTTCCTTCACTTATCTCCTTATCTTTCTTTATATAAAACTACTCCTGAAGGCCTATGCAAAATGATTCAGGAAAGAATTAAAAATGAACTTGGATTAGTTGCTACATGCGGGATTGGTCCTAATATGTTTTTAGCTAAGACTTGTTTAGATAATGAAGGCAAGAAGAAACCTCCGTTTTTAGCTAGATGGGATAAAAAAGATATAAAAGAAAAACTATGGAAAATATCTCCTATAACTAATGTTTGGGGTATCTCTAGCGGGATTGCTTCTAGGCTTGAAAAAATGGGGATAAGAAGTCTAGAGGCTTTAGCGAATACAGATGTTGAATTGCTAGAAAAAGAATTTGGAATAATCGGGCATCAGCTTTTTGATTTATCTAACGGGATTGATAATACTGATATTAGAAAGAAATATGTTCCAAAAGAGAATTCGCTTTCTTTAGGCCAGACATTGATGAAGGATTATGATGGAAAAGGAGCAAGGTTAGTATTAAGAGAAATGTGTGACGATTTGTGTTTTAGATTAAGACTACATGAATCTAAATGCGGATTAGTATCAGTTGGTGTTGCTTATAGTGGCGGAGGAGGCTTTTCTAAACAAAGGGCTTTAGATGTCTATAGCGATGATAATGACACCTTATATTCTGTAATCCGAAATATTTTCAATTCATTATATAATGGTGAAAAAATTAGGGGCCTATATATAGGTTTTGGTAAATTGATTCCGTTTTCTTCTTTGCAACCTAATCTATTCGAGAATTATGAAGAAGCATTAGAAAAGCGAAATCTAAATCTCGCTATAGATAATATCCATAAAATATATGGATCAAACTCGGTTTTAAGGGCTAGCAGTGGGCTAAAAGATTCTACAATTAAAGTAAGGCATGGACAGATTGGAGGGCATAAATCATGAGCAAATACGAAGATAGAGGCATGATGAAATATGCTCCATATCAATCTTTAATTGAACAATCTACTTCTTTAAAAAAACTGAGGTATAACAAGAACAAAAAAGAAAAACCGGCAATCTCTAATGAACGAGCAGAAGAGATTAACTCGGTTTTGACTAATTACGATAATGAGAATGTTATTATCAGGTTTTATGAAGATGGATATCTTTATTATATCGAGGGTAAAATCGAAAAGATTGAACCCATGTATCGATATTTATTGATTCAAGAAAAGAAAATCGAATTCAAAAACCTAATTGAAATTGTTATTAAAAACTAGAAAGCCCAGTTTCCGTCTTTGAATATCTGGACTTCTTTTCCACTAGAGGTAGTTCCGACTATGTTCAAATCTTTTGAACCAATCATAAAGTCGACGTGGCTAAGTGATTTATTGATTCCAAAAGAATGGATTTCATCTTCGCTATATTTTTGGAAATCCTTATATAGATTGGTGAATCCTCTCCCTAAGGCAAGGTGGCAAGCGGCGTTTTCGTCGAATAAGGTGTTATAGAATAATAGGCCTGTATTATTAATTGGGGAATCAAATGGAACAAGGGCACATTCACCTAAATAGGCACTTCCTTCATCTAGACTTAATATAGATCTTAAGGCAGCTTCTCCTTCTTCGGCATGGACATCTATTGCTTTGCCATCTTTAAATTTGACATAGAAATCTCTAATTAATTGGCCTTGGTAGACCAAAGGTTTTGCAGAATAGACAATACCTTCTGCTTCTCCTTTTCTAGGGGAAGTAAATATTTCTTCACTTGGAATATTTGGTTGGAAGAAAGTTCCATCTAAAGTTTCTTCTCCTCCGCCTAACCAATTTACTTCTGGAATAAGTCCAACGGTCAAATCGGTTCCGTTACTAGAAGTGTAATGTAACTTTACTAAATGTAAGGAATTCAAATAATCGCAACGTTCCTTTAGATTTTCATCATGATCTTGCCAGTTCTTGATTCCGTTTCCATCGCTAGCCCTTGAAGTTAATAAAATAGCTTCATAAAGCTTTTCCATGGCTTTTGATCTAGTTAGCTCTGGGAATACTTTCTTGGCCCATTTTTTAGATGGAACCCCAGCAATACACCATTGATATTTGTTTTCTCTTTTTTCAATTAAAGAAGCAACAGCAAGGTATTTTTCTCTTTTAACCTTAGCTGCTTTTTCGGCGTTGATTCCTTTATTTGCATCAGGGTCATCTGAATCTAGCCATAGGTAGGCTGGTAAGGTAGATGTAAACCATTCTTGATAAGCAATATCCATTGGAAGAGTTTCACATAAAGCCTTGGTCTTAGCTTTCTTCATTTGGACCTTGTTTACTTTTTCGGATTGCCAAAGGACATGAACGTATTTCGCACCTGCTTCATAACATTGTTTGACTACTAAAGCAGTGAAATCTTCGATATCGACATTGGATTTAATGATAACGGATTGGCCCTTTTTGAGGTTCAAACCGCTTTTGACTATAAGTTCGGCATAAGCCTTTTCTAATTTTTTGTTCATAGAAATACTCTTTTTTTCCTCCATGGGATATACTTTACTTGGTTTTCATAAAAAAGGAATTATTAAATATGGAAGAAAAAGCAAATGAAAGAAAAATGTACAAGGTTTGGGCCACTTGGAACTATATCGAGGCCTTCCTTTTATTAGCCGCTGGTATTTGTGGAGTAGTTTTTTCAGCGACCGGAAATGTCTCTGCTGATTCTCCAATTAACTTAGTTCTTTCATTAGTCGTTGGGATATTTGTCGTTCTTGATGGAATATTAAGGTTAGTCATGTCTTTCTATTCCTTTGCTAGTAGTGAAGAATCGATAATGCTAGTGGCAGGATTTGAAGTTGCAATGGGAGCAACCATAATCCTTTCCTATACTGTATTTATAGATATATTAGTTAAGTTCATTGCTGTTTTGCTTATCGCAATCGGATTGCTATTGGTACTGTTTTCAATATTCACTATTGTTAAGAAAACATCAAAATTATTCATGCCGATATTAGAGATATTATTTGGAGCAATATTAGTTGCAGTTGGTATCACTATATTGGTTATGTATTTTGGTAATGATGTTGGTACTACTAATAAAATTACTGTTCTTTTAGTTGGAATTATTATGGTTTTAGCCGCTGTTGCTCAAGCCGTTATTGCTTCTATTCAATTTAAGAAGAGCAAGAAAAAATATGAAGTGGCTACCACTAATGGCAAGAACAAGGATACGAAGAAAGACAAAAAGTCTAAGAAGGATAAAAAGGAAGAATCTAAAGATGATTCCATCGAAGTGAAAGTAGTTGAACCAGAAGAAATTAAGAAAATTGGACAAAAAGAAGAAAATGACAATGAAAAAGATACTTCTTCTAGCGTAGAATAAGTTTCAGGAGGAAACAAACATGTTTAGAAAAGGAAAAATTGGTTGGACAATTTGGAATATTGTTGAAGGCTTAATTTTAATTACGGCTGGCGTATTGTTTTGCGCTTATTCAAATAATTCTAGCTTCCAATCCACATGTGTTTTAATTGTTGCTATTTTAGTCATCATTGATGCCGTTTTAAGACTTGCTCTTAATGTAATCTCGGTATTTGGACTTGGGGATCTCAAGTTAATAAAGACGGATTTTGCTGCCGCCATTAGTGGTACAAGTGAATTAACTCTTGGTATTGGGTTAGTTTTCCTTCAACAAGATCTTTCAAAAGGCGATATTCTATTTGAAGCCATTGGTAGATTTGTTGGAATATTCTTAATTGTCTTATCTATCATCATGGCAGTTTATGGAATTGTCTACATTGTTAAGAAATTACAAAGTGTCGGCGTTTCAGTTGTCTATTTCTTAATCGCTGCGATTGGGCTTGCTCTTGGCATTGCTGCCTTAGTATTTTTAACTAAGAGCGAAAACATCAGGATGCTTGTCTTTATCGTTCTAGGTATCCTTCTTCTTGCCGCTGGTCTTGCAATCATCTATTTTACCATTGCTTTATTAGTCAAAGCCAAAAAGGTTGTTAAAGCCGTCGAATCCGTTAAAAAGGATTTCGTAGATGCTTCCGGTGCTGTAGAAGAAATCCCAACTTCAGATAATGAAGTCGAAGAACAAGAAGAAAGCAAAGAAGAACCAACTG